>JBJYXA010000122.1:0-17875 GCA_046259705.1 Caldilineaceae bacterium | reverse complement strand
GAGCCCATAGAGGAAAGGGTTCGCCTAGAAGGGATTGGTCCCGGCGAGACGACGAATACACTGGATGGTGAGTCATACGATCGCATCACCACCAGCGGCGACTTGACCCTGCACCTAGACGGCCATGATGGAATGTCTTTGATCGTGCGCTGACTGCTAGTGTGCGCATCCTTATCGCGTGCCACAGAAGCGGCACATGAATCTTGAACAAAGATAGACCCCCACTATGCCCAGTACAGCACTTGTAGACACTTCTTGTGTTGACAACAACAGTCAAGGAAACGATGAAATGAACCTGTTCGAAATCCTGTTAGCGGACCTGTCGGAGGGTACTATCTCAGAAGTGCGCGTGGGTGCATTCTGGACCGCCATCGTCGCAGAGACGAATGGCGAGCTACATTGTGGGCTTGCCGCATCGCTGCGCCCCGAGGTTCACATCCACGGCGGCGCTCCCGACGTCCCTGGCGCGGGCAGTCTCATCGGCGAAGACGCACACACGCTGGCCGGCTTCGTCAATTCCCAGAGCGTGATGGAGCGCGTCATCGGAATGGCCACTATCAATGCTCTCCTGCCGCGATACGAATCCATGTGGACGGAAGGGAACGCCGGTGCGATCCTGGCGCGGCGCGGCATAGACAAACGCGTCGCCATGATTGGTCATTTTCCGTTCGCGGAGGATCTACGCCGCGAGGTCGGTACGCTTTGGGTACTGGAACTACACCCTCGCAACGATGACTTGCCCGCTGACGCGGCGCCGGAAATACTTCCACAGGCGGACGTCGTCGCCATTACCGGTACAACGCTGCTCAACGGCACCTTCGACGAATTGATTGCATTGTGCCGTAAGGATGCCTATATCATGGTGCTCGGACCTACCACGCCGCTCTCGCCAGTTATGTTCGACTGCGGGGTCGATATGGTATCCGGCGCCGCCGTGGATACATCGCACGCCAAAATTGACAAGATGTTGGCTGCCGTCAGCCAGGGAGCAGCGTTTCGGCAGTTACATCGGTCTGGGGCGGTGCGGCTCGTGAACATGGAACGAACAGCCTCGTAGTCAGCGAAATTGCCCGAACGGGTGCGAGGTTGCGGAACACACCGGCACACTTATGGCAGAGTAGGGTTCTGTCTGGTGGAGTCGCTGGCGAGTCTGGAGGTAAGTCATGAAATTAGGGTTACAAGTGCGACAATTTGATTGGCCCGGCAATCCGGGCAACATCGGGCCTACGTTGGCGGCCATAGGCCGCGCGGCTGATGCCGCGGGATTCGAGAGTTTGTGGGTGATGGACCATTTCTTCCAGATGGATATGCCGCAGCTAGGGTTACGACCAGAGCATCCGATGTTGGAGAGCTATTCTGCACTCAACTTCTTGGCTGCCGTTACCGAACGTATCCGCTTGGGCGCAATGGTGACCGGCGTCAACTATCGGCACCCCGGTCATTTGCTTAAACTCGTGTCAACTCTGGATGTGCTTTCCGGCGGACGTGGAATACTAGGCATTGGCGCAGGTTGGTATGAACGGGAGGCGATAGGCCTCGGGTTTCCATTTCCGCCACTGGGCGAACGTTTCGAATGTTTGGAAGAGACGCTTCAAATCGTGACGCGCGTATGGTCAGGAAACACGTCGCCATTCGATGGCATACATTATCAGCTTGCCGAACCCATGGATGTTCCGTCACCGCTTTCGTCGCCACGCCCTCCCATCTTGATCGGCGGCGGGGGAGAGAAGAAGACACTTCGATTGGTTGCCCAATACGCCGACGCCTGCAACTTCTTTGTCTCGCTCGGCAACGAGGAGCTAGCTCGCAAACTGGATATATTGAAGGAACACTGTGACGCCGTCGGCCGCGACTATACGCAGATACAGAAGACAGTCTTGGGGCAAGTTTACCTTGGCGACGACGGAATATCCGCACATCAGTTCTTGGACATACTGCATGGCTTGGCGAATATCGGGATTGAGACGTATATCTTCAGCATCGCCAACGTGCATGAGATCGAACCAATTGAGATAATCGGTCGAGAAATCATCCCTGTTGCTGTAGATATCCAGGCCCGCTGAACTGCACCAACGTCTGAGAGGTGTTCACAATGCTCATGACGACGACGGATCAAATACCCGGACGCGATATCGGCGAGATCCTCGGTATCGCCATCGGAAGCACCATACGCGCTCGTAACGTCGGTTCCGACGTGCTGGCCGGGCTGCGCAACGTGGTGGGCGGCGAAGTGACACAATACACATCGCTCATGTCGGAAGCGCGCGAACAGGCTATTCAGCGCATGTTGGAAGAAGCCGAGTCGCTACACGCCGATGCCGTCATCGGTGTGCGCCTGACCACCTCCAATGTGGCCAACGGAGCCGCTGAAATTGTAGCGTACGGTACTGCCGTCAAACTCGCCTATTAGCCTGTCGCCAAAGCACGCTGCCTTGCTTGGGACCGCTCTTCGCATTGCAGCCCTTCGATTCGACGCGTGAGCCTCCGTAGGCGACTGTCACTTAGCAACTGCGGATACTCCTCATGAACCAGCCTGCACCATCTCTTGTACCAGAGTCGGTAGTCGGGAAAGCGCGCATAGCGCTCTGCGCAACGTCGCTTACCCAAATACCAAGGCTTCACGCCGGCGAAGTGCGTACCGTAGAGCACGTCGAGACAGGGATAGCCGTTCAGCGCACTATAGCGCAGGTCGATGTTGGACCACTTGCCCGACCAGCGCAGCGTCAGATATTGCATATCCGGCCAATCAAACCTTTCGCCGACGAGTGCACGCGTGGCAGGCCTCTGCAAGTCTGCCATGATCGCATTGTACTCGTCCATTGACGGCGCGAGTACGAACAGCGAACCGTTTACGCCGAGGTTCGCCGGGTCGTTCGCAACGCGATCGGTGATATGCTTGGGTATGGGATGGCCGTGCGGACAGACCGGCTCATAGATGCGGTGCCAACACCACTTGCCACGCTCGTATACGTCAGGCGGTATGACATATCGATTCCGGTGATCCACCTCGATGAAGTGGTATTTGTCCTCATTGATGATGCCTGCCGGAGTTGACAATGACAACAGATTCTCATAGTTGCGCAGAGGCAGCACGTCGGAATCCAGCACGACGACCTTGTGATAGCCACAGCCCAAGTCACCATCCCTCCCAAGTCGCAAGGCGTTGAGCCGCGTGAACATATACGGCACCGCCTGTCGCGTTTGCGCATGACGATGCGGGATGCGGATGGCGTCCACGTATACCACGCGATCGTATACATAGCTGAGACTTGTCACAGCCGTCTTGGATACTTGATCCGTTACCATACACACGATGTCTGCGCATGGATGCTGCGCACGCAGCGCGCGGGCAACCATTAGGCACCCAGGCAGATAACTGTCGTTGACCATAAGGAAAGTCACATACGCGCAGTCGCGTTGTGCGCGATTCCCATATTCAATTTTCACGGTAAAGCCGTCCTGTCGGTGGAAATGCGGATCCGGGAATACCATCGGCTGGAACGGTAGGCGTCCAGCCGGACGATCAGAAGCGCGAGGAGGGAATCAGTGCAATCACCATGACGCCGCGACACAGAACCGGCAAGTGCGCCAACGCGTGCCGACCGGAACCGCCCGAGTGAGCGAACCGGCAACGACAGCTATTGAGTGGGTGCAATGATTCCGCGCTTAGCTCATGTTGTAGAAAGTGTTCCCAGGTGTTCTACGTATGATCTGCAGACGCTTGCGCGATGAACAGGACAACTCCAGTATAGCACGATTGGCGTGCTCCGGTGAGCCATGACGGCTGTGAGATCTGGCGGATCCAGATGGTTCCATTCCCGGGCTTTACAAGAGAAAAAAATGCGCTCGCGGACCCCGCAACTGACTGGCGACATGCATGAGCAGGTCGGTTTGTTTCCAACTCCTGTGAAGATGCTAGTTGGCGCAGTGCCTATGCTTGGTCGTTGCCGAACCCGCCAAACCGGTCACGTGCGATACGGTGTCCAGTAGTTACGCGGGTCCGTTTTCAGCACATAGCGATGGCGAGGCAGAGGCAACGGATCCTGTGTACGCAGTATCCACGTCATGAGATCCGCCATCAGTTCGGCCTGTATTTGGGCTGTCTCCGGCCTGTCGTAGAGATCATTGACCTCGGACGGATCCTCCGGAAGATGATAGAGTTGGCCGTTTCCCTGCATATCGTAAGTGAGTTTCCAGTCACCCTTGCGGATCGCACGCATCTGCCCGCTCTGCGTCCAGCTATTGAGACAGTCGTAAGCACCCCAAGAGACTCCGTCGGGGCTGGCAGTAAGGCCGTCATCCGATGGGTCGAGGTCCTCATGCGCAGTATAGTAGAGGCCTCCGAATCCGTGTTCCATGTACGCGCTGGCGAACTCCCCCTCAGGATAGGGCTGGCCCGTCAGCAACGGCCAGAAGCTGCGGCCCTGCACGCCGTCCGGCAGAGCAATTCCTGCCGCCTCGCACAGTGTAGGCAAAAGGTCGACAATGGATACATGGGCCGGATGCGCCTCCTCGCCTGCGAGAATCCCCGGACCTGTGAAGCTGAGGGGGACTCGAGTCAGCGCCTCGGGCAGGTCAGGACCTTTCCGCATCAAGCCATATTCACCGACAAAGTCACCATGATCTGACATAAAAATGAGTATGGTATCGTCGGATAGGTTTTCGGCGTCTAGGAAATCAACGAAACGACGAACCTGGTCGTCGATGAGGCGAAGCATTCCGAGATAGTTGGCGCGCGCTCGCGGCATCGTCTCCACGAAGTCCGGGAACGCCTTGATGAATGAATCTCTGCACCACTGGTACTTGAAGCCTTTGGTCGCCAGCGCCGTTTCGTCGCTATCATTTGGCGGCAGGACCTCGGGCGGAAAGAGAGAGTAATAAGGTTCGGGGATCTGATAAGGATTGTGCGGCTCGGCGAAACTCAACCAAAGCAGGAAGGGCTGCGTCTTGCCATCCGCAGCTTCCAGGGAAGTGATCCATTCTTGCGCCTTGCTCACGACACGGTACGGGAATTGGACCTCGAGCGGGAACGGAGTCGCCTCCGTCGCCAGATGAAAATGAGTATCGCGCATGAACCCCGCAAACGCACGCGTCTCCGGGCTATTGTCATCGTCATCTGCGTTTAGGTGATTTGCCCCATAGAAGTAGTCCACGTCCTCGCGGCGAATGTGCGAATGGTTCTTTCCTACCAGCGCGGTGTTGTAGCCTCCAGCCCGGAACAGCGAGAAGAGATCCTCGGTATAGACGGCATCGGGAATGTTGTGATTTGTGCGCACGCGGGTAGCGCTGGGATATCGGCCCGTCAACATGCTGACGCGGGCCGGCCCGCAGGCGGGGATCGGCGTATAAGCACGGTCAAACCAGGTGCCGCGGCGCGCTAGGCTGTCCAGGAAAGGAGTGGTGTCGAGCGGAAAGCCCTCGCGAGCGCTGAGATCGGCCCGCTGCTGGTCCGTCATGACAATTACGATATTGGGTTGCGCTGGCATGAACCATACCTTTCCCTATGGGTTGAATGAGATAGCGTGGCGAGCGTACCACAATAGTCTATCTGTCACGAGAATTGCCGCCAAGTCCCGTGGGCTCGTCTCATTTTTTGCCTATTGGACACCCAGACTTCTTCGTCTATACTTGCCTTGTAGAAGATTCTAGCAGTTTAGTCCGGCAAGGAGGTTACTATCGACTAGATCAGCGAACGGGGAAGAGAGCGCATGGCCCGCCGTAGCAACTATGTGTACATCAGACGCGGCGGGTGACGAGGAAGGGGTTCCCGGTTTCGACGCCGGGCTAACCCGGGAAACCGGGGAAAATCGAGAGATCAGCGGATGCCCCTTGGGTCGATTCCACCGGCCCAAACCGAGCCCTCCCAGGGCCGGTCAATCTTGCCCCAAACACACGGTGAAACTGGCGCCCAAAGACGGCAGGTAACTGCCGAGACAACGGCGTTCGTAGTGGAATAGCAACGTAAACAACGACAACATGAGTCGCCGCGACCCGGCTGGGTGCATTCTACAGAGTGTCTCCACGGTGGCCAGCGTGCACCGGCATTCACAGTACCGCGAGAGCAGCTACTTTCTGTGCTATTTGCGCCTGGAGGTTTGGCTCTTTCGAGGTCGTTAGGCGGCAATCAGAGAGCGACGGGAGGGTCTCTCATGTGTGGAATCACCGGATATATTGGACAACGCGAAGCCGCTCCGATTTTGTTGGAAGGTCTGCGGCGGTTGGAATATCGTGGCTACGATTCGGCCGGGCTGGCCGTAATAGACGCACAGGGCGAAGTGCATGTACGCCGCGCGGAAGGCAAGCTGGATAACCTGGCACAGCGTCTATCGGGGGCGCCCGTGTCGGGCCAGGCAGGCGTCGGCCACACGCGCTGGGCAACGCACGGTGAGCCGTGCGAGCGCAACGCACATCCGCACGGGAGTCCGGACGGCCAGATCTACGTGGTACAGAATGGCATCGTAGAGAACTTCCGCGCACTGCGTGCTGAGCTGCTCGCCGAAGGCTACACGTTCGTTAGCGACACCGACACCGAGGTGATCGCACATCTTGTCCATCTGTATTACAACAACGGCTGTGGCGAGGACCTGGGCTGGGCAGTACGCGATGCGCTTGCGCGACTGCAAGGCCCGAGCGCTATCGTTGCGCTAAGCCGCGATTACCCCGATACACTGGTGGCCGCGCGACTCGGCAACGCCGGTGGAGTGGCCCTGGGCGTGCGAGACGGGGAGGCGTTCCTCGCCAGCGATGTGCCCGCCGTCATCGGTAATCTCGATGAAGTCGTGCACCTGGATAGTGGCGAGATCGCCGTCGTACAGAAGGACGGCCTGAGGCTCACCAATATGCACGGAAAAGCGATCTCCAGCCGCTTTACGCCGATCACATGGGATGCTGAGCGGGCCGAGAAAGGTGGCCACACCTTCTTCATGGAGAAGGAGATCCATGAGCAGGGGCGCAGCCTCACCGACACGCTACGCGGACGTATCGACGTAAAGAACAATCGCATCGTGCTGGATTCGCTCAATCTACCACAGGAACGGCTAAGGCGGCTCCGCCGTGTCACCATCTTGGCATGTGGCACCAGCTACTACGCAAGCATCGTCGGCAAACACTACATAGAACGAATCGCAGGTATTCCGGTCGAAATTGATTATGCCAGCGAATACCGCTATCGCCGGCCGCTGATCTTCGCTGATGAACTTGTCGTCGCCATCACCCAAAGTGGTGAGACCGCCGACACATTGGCTGCGGTGGAGCTAGCGAAGGAAGCCGGCGCATTCACCGCCGCCATTGTCAACGTGGATGGCAGCCAGATCATTCGACTGTGCCATGGGGCGATCACCATGCACGCGGGACCTGAGATCGGCGTCGCAAGCACGAAAGCGTTCACAGCAGCGCTGGCCGATCTGCTTCTGCTGGCCATCTACCTAGGGCAGGAACTAGGCCGGCTCAATGCCGATACCCGGACTCAGTTGATTGAGGCGTTGTTAGCCCTTCCGGGAGCGGCCGGAGACCTGCTACAGGAGGCGAGGCGGAGCGGACGGTATGGGCTGTTGGCTGAGGAATACTATCATAGCACCAATTTTCTCTATCTTGGCCGCGGCATGAGCTACGCAATCGCACGCGAGGGCGCCCTCAAGCTGAAGGAGATTTCGTACATCCATGCCGAGGGATATCCGGCCGGCGAAATGAAGCATGGCCCGATTGCGCTTATCGATGAGACCTGGCCCAGCGTCGTAGTTGCTCCCCGAGACAGCGTCTATGACAAAATGGTGAGTCAGGTAGAACAGATCAAAGCGCGGCGGGGAAAGGTACTTGCCGTCGCGCACGAGGACGACGACTATCTTGCGCAGGTCGCGGACCGCGTTCTGCCAATCCCGGTCGCACATGAGTTCACCATGCCCATCCTTGCTGTCCTGCCCTTACAGTTGTTTGCCTATGAGATTGCGTTGCGCAAGGGGTTGAATGTGGATCAACCTCGAAACCTTGCCAAGAGCGTGACGGTGGAATAGTGTAGAGAGCCCTCTCCGGCGCATATGGCACGCCTGCCGGATAGATTTTTGCGTTGCGCGCGAGCCGTCAGACTAGCGCCGATGAATCGGCGGCCGATTGGTCAACTTCTGGCCAACACTTCCGGTCTGGTGCACGTATACTGGTACATGGATACGCGAGTACGCACGACCGGTATGACATACATGGGTGTCCGAACCCTTCCCTGTATGTCTGCGGCCAGAGAAGCTGGTTCCCGCACTTCATCACCGGCATGTTTCAAGGAGGTAAGCTATGCTACAAGGCCCCCGATACCCGCTGATCGTCTTGTTTTTCTTCCTGGCGACGCTTGGTATTGCCGGTTGCGGCGCGACGCCCATGGACAATGTCGACGCGTCGCTGCTGGGCACGTGGCAGGGTAAAGCGAATGTGCGCCCACCGATTAGCTTCGTGCCGCCATCGGATGATACGCCACGCCAGCCTGAAGTGACGGTCCCCCTTAAAGTTACGATTCACGATGACGCACGCGTCACCGGCAGTGTCGGGGATGCGGAATTGGTAGATTGCGTATTGAAGTATAACCGCGGCGAACTCGGCCGCCAGCTCAATCTTGCCTCCGACTTCATAATCATGGATGGCCATTTGCAGGGATCGATCATTCCCGGTGATGAAGAACTGCACAAGGACTTCACAATACCGTTCAACGTGGTAGACGGGCACATCCAGGGCTCGATCATGTGGCTGCAAAAAGGTAAGTATCCTTCACCGCTAATGCGCGTGGACCTGACACGAAACCAAGGATAGCATCATCCTCGCGGTCCGTTCGAGTCAAAATGGGTTCACGAGTGCCTAATAGTAAACCTCTGACTAGGCGCAACCTAGTCAGGTGACTAGTGTTGTAACGCAGTATCTGCCCTACAATGTGTGCATTGTTTCTTCGCCGCCCAGAAATTTGGGTTTTTGAATCACGGGACGAATCTTTGCGCCGGCAAAGAAACAAATGGTGAGAGGCAGGGTTGCACGACAACAGCGCCCGCCACGTTATGGTTCGGCCACCTGAAGACTGACCGTACATTCCCCCTCGTTGACGCTGCACATCAATACCAGCTATAATTTGTCGGATATCTACGGTCAACTCTTCGGTCGCTACCACCGTCGCTCAGCCACCTCACAAAAGCCATCACACAGGGATCCCACAGCCTTGTATTGTCTATGGCTGAAGCGGCTGACTGAAAGGAGAACACGATGTCCGATGCATTCTATCTTGGAATTGATGTAGGCTCCACAACCGTCAAGATCGTGGCGGTTGACCAGAACAAAGAGGTGCTTGCGTGGCGATATGCCCGATCGCAAGGCCGCCCTAGACCCACCGTACTCGAAAACGCAACAAGCGTCGCTGCCGAGCTCGGCATGACGCTGGACGAAATGTCCAGACGGGCCACGGCCGTCGGTTTCACCGGCTCGGGAGGACGCCCAGTGTCCGACTTGCTGGGCGGGCGTCACGTCAATGAGCTTGTTGCGCAGGTCCGTGCGATCGGCGAATACGTCCCGCAAGCACGTACCATCATCGAGATCGGTGGCCAGGACAGCAAGTTCATGTCGGTGCAATGGGACGAGACGTTGGGCAAGATGGTCCTCGTCGATATGGCGCTCAATAATCTGTGCGCTGCGGGCACAGGAGCTTTTCTTGACCAGCAGGCGGAACGGCTCGAGATCCAAATCGAGAAGGATTTCGCCGAACTCGCGATGCGCTCAGAGAATCCGGCCCGCATCGCAGGCCGCTGCACGGTCTTCGCCAAGTCTGACATGATTCATCTGCAGCAGAGAGGCACGCCCCTCGAGGATATTCTAGCCGGCCTCAGCATGGCGCTGGCGCGCAACTTCAAGAGTGTGATTGGCAAGGGCAAGGCGTTTGTCCCGCCCATCGTCATTCAGGGCGGAATCGCGTACAACCAGGCGGTGGTGCGCGCCTTCGCCGAGGTGCTGAAGCTCGACCCGAATGAATTGATCATCCCCAAATACCATCATCTGATGCCGGCGCTTGGCACCGCATTTGTGGCAATGGACGATCCCGAACGCTGTCGCGGCTTCCACGGTTTCGATGCACTGGACCCCAGTACGCAGACGGCGCATGTGGAACAGAATTCCATGCCTCGCCTCTACCGTGACGGTGTGTCATTTGCCGACCGCGATCCGGCGATGCTGACGCTGGAAGGTAGCGACGACGATGGCCGAATCCCCGTCTATTTGGGCGTGGACGTCGGATCCATCACGACAAAAGTGGTCGCCATAGATGAGGAAGGCACCGTCGTAGCGCGGCGCTATACGCCTACCAAGGGGCGCCCGCTGGAAACTGTACGTGACTGTCTTCTTCAAGTCGGCGCCGAAATCGAGGACAACGTGCGCGTAATCGGCGTGGGAACGACTGGGTCCGGACGCCACCTCACCGCCGACTTCGTGGGTGGCGATGTGGTGCGCTCGGAAATCACCGCGCAGGCCCGCGCCGCCATCGCCATCGATCCAGAAGTTGACACTGTGTTCGAAATCGGCGGGCAGGACAGCAAATTCATCCGTCTGGAAGAAGGCGCCGTAGTGAATTTCGCCATGAACAGCGCCTGCGCCGCCGGCACAGGCTCCTTTCTTGAGGAACAGGCCGACCGGCTAGAGATCCAGATTGAGGATGACTTCAGCCAGCACGCCTTCTGCTCCGAATGCCCTGCCGCACTGGGCGAACGTTGCACAGTCTTCATGGAATCGGACTTGGTCCATCACCAGCAACAGGGCTCGCAGGTCACCGATCTGACGGCGGGTCTCGCCTACGCCATCGCGGAAAACTACTTGAATCGTGTGGTCGGAAACCGTACGGTGGGCAAGCGTATCTTCTTTCAAGGCGGTGTGGCCTGGAACGACAGTGTGGTGGCGGCATTCCAGAATCTGACTGACCGGCCAGTTCTCGTACCGCCGCATCATGACGTGACCGGCGCCATCGGCGTGGCGTTGCTCGCGCGAGATGAGATGAGCCAGTTGCGCCGAAATGGACAAGACACGAACACGCGGTTCCGAGGCTTCGACCTGCGCAGGCGAGAATATGAGACACGTTCGTTCATCTGTCAGAAGTGTCCCAACCTGTGCGAGATCAACCGGGTCGTGATCGGCGGCGAGGCTCCGATCTTCTACGGCGCTCGTTGTGAAATTTATGAATCACCCAAGCACGGCCACGGCATTGACGCAGAAGAGATCCCGGATCTGTTTGCCGAACGGATTAAGTTGCTCATGGGCGACTATGTCGAACCGGGTGAGCGCAACGGGCGCGTGCGGGTCGGCATGCCGCGCACGCTTCAGTTTTACGATATGTTCCCCTACTGGCGCACCTTCTTCGAAGAGCTTGACATGGATCTGGTGCTGAGCAGTGAGACGAATCCGCTGATCTCGCGCTACACCAAAGAAATGGCTGTGTCGGAGACCTGTTATCCCGCGAAGCTGGCCTACGGGCACGCATACGATCTACTGAAAAAAGACGTCGACATGCTCTTCATGCCGGCTATCATCAACCGCGAGAATCCAGCCCCCGGACAGCCGGAAAACACCTATTGTGTATTCATCCGCGCCGCCGGCAACATGGTGCACGCGGGCATGGACACCGGCGATGTCCCCATCATTAGCCCGCCGTTACATCTACAATGGGACCGGGTTAAGCAGCGTGACCTGAAGCGGCTGGCAAAGGAGTTGGGCGTCCCGCTCCGTCGCGTACAAAAGGCGGAAATTGCCGGTCAAGAGGCACAGGCGCAATTCTACGCAGCGCTGCGCGCGCGGGGTAAGGAAGCGCTCAAAAAGTATGCGGACAAGTACCCAGCCATCGTGTTGGTCGGTAGGCCCTACAACACGTCGGATGCGGGCGTAAGCCAAAACCTACCTTACGAGCTTCGCAAGTTGGGCGCCATGCCGATTCCTATGGATTATCTTCCGCTCAAACAGGTGGACATCAGCGACGCGCACAACAATATGTTCTGGCGTTCGGGGCAGGATATCCTGTCGGCCTGCGAGTTGATCAAGGAGGATGAACGGCTCTATGCCATTTACGTCTCCAGTTTCAACTGCGGCCCGGACTCGTTCATTCTCAGCTACTTCCGTCGTATGATGGCAGGTAAGCCGTTCCTGGAGTTGGAAGTCGACGAGCACACCGGCGAAGCCGGTATCGTCACACGCTGCGAAGCTTTCTTGGAGAGCCTGCAGACACGCCAGTGGATGCTCTCTGAATCTGTCGATGGAGCGCAACCAGGAACGGCATCCAACGATATGGTGTGGACGCCAACGAGTGTTCCCTTTGGCAGCGGCAGCAGTGCCGTTTCCCATGGCGATGGCGGCGGACACACAGGCAATGGACATACGAATGGAAAGACTAGCAACTCGAGTTTGTATGGTATCGGCTTGGGTCGCGGCGATATGGGAGAGGGGAACAATCGGTAATCATGGCCAATAATGGAAAGAAGGTATACATCCCCTATATGGGAGACCATTCCCATCTGATGGAGGCCGTCCTGACGGCGATGGACGTGCAATCTGAGGTGCTCCCGGAATCGAACGAAGCCTCAGCCATGATTGGCCTAGACCTCGTATTGGGAAAAGAGTGTTCCCCCTGTATGTACACGGTCGGTGATATGATCCAGCGCTCCAAACGGCCCGATTTCGTGCCCGAGGAATCGATAATGCTTATGGCGACCGCCCCTGGTCCATGCCGATTTGGGCAATACAACGTGCTGCAGGCACAGCTACTCGCCGAGCAAGGATTGGGCGCCGTAGAGGTAATGAGCCCAACATCGGGTGACGGCTATCGCGGGTTAGGCGATGATCCCACCAAATTCCGTATGCTGGCGTGGGACGCCGTGGTGACCATGGACCTTCTGCAGCAGTTGCTACATCGGTACCGCCCCTATGAGATCAATGAAGGCGACGCCAACGACATTTACGCGCGCGGCTTGGAACGCATTCTGATCGCCACGCGCGACGGCGGCAGCGAGCTGAAGGAAGCGATCACCTGGATCGGCAAACAATACGAGTCAATGCCGCAGGTTCCGGACCAAGACAAACCCATCATCGGTGTGATCGGCGAAATCTATGTCCGTTTCACGCCGTATGCGAACCAGAACATCATCCTGCGCGTAGAAGAGCTGGAAGGGGAAGTCGTGCTGGCCAGCATGATGGAATGGCTCTACCTGACGACGTGGAATCCTGCCTATTATGCATGGATCAAGGGAAATCGGCGCGAGTCATTGGTACACAAAGTCACCGAATACTACCAGCGCTACCGCGAGCACAAGTTCACCAAGACGGTGGAACACCTTCTCCGCCATCCCTACGAAAAGTCTACCGGGGAACTGCGCGCGCTGCTGAAGCCCTACCTGGAGCCCGATGTACAGACCGAAGCGGTGATGTCGCTGGCCAAGGCCGTGGAACTGGCACACGACGGCGCCAGCGGCATATTGGCCGTAATGCCTTTCTCGTGCATGCCGGGCCTGATCACCGCGGCGATTGCGCCGCGGGTTCGCAGAGATCTTAACAATATACCTTGGCTGGACCTGAGCTTCGACCTGCAAAAGTCGACGAACGTGCAAACGCGGCTAGAGGCGTTCATGTATCAGGCGCAGCATTTTCAGCGCCTGCAGCGAGAAATGGCGCCGGCGGCATAGCTGCTCACATAAGCCATCCGCTAAGTTGGCACGGTCACCGGTAGCTGAACCAGAAACGGTCTGCGCGATAGAGCTGCGCAGACCGTTCTTTTTTCTCGAGAAATGTCCGTTTTCTTGTTTAGGCTTGCGCCCGGCTCTGCTGGCGGCCATGCCGTGTGTGGCGCACGATGAGGATCACGACCGAAGTGATGACAGCGATGGCCGAAAGCACATGTACAGTGTTGAACATCCCTCCCCCAAAGAACCACGAGTCCGTTCGCACGAATTCCAAAGCGAAACGTCCTGAGGGGTACCAGATCAGATACAAGAGGAAGAGGTCGCCGGGAAGCAGCCAGTCCTCGAATCGTCGCGAGATCCAGAACAATAACCCAAAGCCAGCAAAATTCCACAGCGACTCGTAGAGGAAGAGCGGATGGAAGCGCACCGTCTCCGGGTAGGCCGTCATGTCGTTGAAGGGCGGGATACGGTGTTCCGCATCAATTCGAAGGCCCCACGGAAGCGTCGTCGGCGGGCCGTACAATTCCTGGTTAATGAAGTTGGCGATGCGCCCGATTGCCTGGCCCAATGGTGCGGCGAGGCCAATGGCGTCCAGATAGACAAGCAAAGGCAGGTGTCGCCAGCGCGTGAAGACGATCACGGCGATGATGCCGAAAAGAAACGCGCCGTAGATGTGGATGCCGCCGTTCCATATTTGAACGATCGTCCAGGGATTCTCGAGAAAATGACCGAGACCTCCCTCACTGCGCGGCGACTGGATGAACACATAGTAGAGCCGGGCGCCCACTAAAGCTGGGATCAACACGAAGACCAGCATGTCCCAGATGGTCTCGCCATCGAAACCTTTTCTCTGCACGTACCTGCTGGCGACGAAACCGGCAGCAATCATACCGGACACGAGCAGAATTCCGTACCAACGCATGGTGAGCGGGCCGATATGGAAGAGGACAGGGTCAACTGGCGGGTACATGGACTGTTCCTACATGGTTACGCCTAACAGGAAGCCCGCGGGCTACCTGTTAGGAATTCGAGTCACCTATTCCAAATAGCCAAGGGCACGGAGCCGCTGACTAAGTTGCGGGTCATTTGCGCCGGCTCTGCCGCCTGTGGCGATACCCATCGCGGCCGACTGCAGTTCATAATCACTGATCAGGCCCGCCATCTCTTGCACCATATCCGGCATCTCGCCGGAAAGGTCATGGGCTTCGTGCGGATCATCGACGTAATTATACAGCTCCTGCTTCACTTCACCGGTGAGGATCAGCTTGTATGGCGAACGATACACGGCGCGCCGGCGCTCATCCACGTGGTACACGTCTATGAGCTCGGGCTTGTGTTTCTTCATGATGTTACGCACGTTTTGCGCCGTGATCGCTTCGGCAAATACGGTACCGTGATCCGGATCGGCATCTCGGAAGCCAAGCAACGAATAGGTCTGCTGCACGTCGTCCGCAAGTCCGGCAGCGGCCAGTGCCGTGTGGAATAGTCTGCGCGTGGAGACGGGTTCGTCGATGACGCCGTGTGGTAATTCATCGCCCGGATCGCGGATGATCAACGGCACATGGATGAGCTCATTGTAGAGTGACACCGTGTGACCAATGAAGCCCTTGTCGCCCAAATGCTCCCCGTGGTCGGCGACAATGAGTACGAGCGTGTTGTCCAGTGCGCCAGAACTGCGCATTTTGTCAAAGAACTCGCCCAGGTGTTCGTCCTGGGTCGCTACTTCGGCGTCGTACATGTTGCTGATCAACTCGCGGTGGCGCTCATCCAGTGTATCGCTAACGGGCGTTAGCCAACCTAGCACATCGCTGTTGAAGCGCTGCAAGTAACGCTGCGCCGATTTGTCGCCCAAAATATCCACCGCGAAGCGTTCGATTTGTTCCCGGTTCGGGTGGAAGGGCATGTGCGTACCCATAAGGTTCACAAAGCCAAAGACCGGTTGTCCCTTGCTCGCCTGCTTGCGGTCGACGAACAGCTTGGCCGCGTCGTTCAGTGACTTTGCCGTATTGCCCTTGAAGCTGAGCGCAGTCTGCCACACGGGCACCATAATGGGTGTGAAGGCGAACTCCAACAGCGCGTCAGAACGGGCAAACGAATCCTGCATGCGATGCAGCAGATTCGACAGATTGCGTTTGAAGAATTGGCGATATCGTCCCATGATGCGCGGATGCGCACCGGCCTGGTTGGGGCGATTGGTCAGAAGACCGCTGTAGTTCAGGAAGCTGAAGAAACCACGGCGCAGACCATTGTCGACGACGCCGACCAGCGGGTTGTTGCAGAACGCCGCCGTGTAATAGCCGTTTTCACGCAAAAGTTCTGCTAGGGTCGGAAGCCCTGCGGGTATCCGCGAGTACGACTGCTGCGTACGATGAACGGCAGGATACTGGCCGGTGAACATCGACGTATGGCTCGGTATTGTCCACTGCGCAGTCGATACGCCGTGGCGAAAAAGCGTCGCATCGGCAGCCAGCGCATCCAGATTTGGCGAAGTGATTTGTTCGTAGCCGTAAGCGGAAAGACGATCAACACGCTGGGTATCCAGCACCAGAAACAGAATATCCGGACGGGAAGTCAAAGTGAGTCTCCTTCGGTCATGTCATGTGCTATGCGGACTCCAGGGAACCTGCCAACTCACAGTCGGTGCACACGACACGTGCTCCATTGTAGCGCAACATGCTAACTACGTATGAATCGATGGTGGACCAAAGACAGCAAATCTGAGGACCCGAATTGGATATGCGCACTCTAATTCGCATCATTTCGTCGATCATAGTTCTTCTACGCCTACGAGACGGCTGCTGGACGATTTCGTAGGGGGGGCGGACAAGGACAAGTGTGGATACACAGCATTGCGCGGGGAAATGCACAACGCGAGCGTGATGTATAGGTTGGAACGAGCCAGGGCCTACATATGTCCGAAAGCGCTTGTGAAATCTAGTAGATGACTCCCTCAGTGCGCAGATTGGCAACGAATTGTGCCCCTACCATCGAGCCCTCGCGGTAGAAAACACAGGGCTGCCCTATCGGAGCTTCGACTGTAACGGTCTGCCCCGCGTTCGGATTGCTGTACACCTGCCCAGTCCACAAATGTACCCATCGGCCGGCTGGCAGATATGCCTTTACCCGGGTAGCTCCCGGGTCCAGCACTGGGGCCACGATGAACTCATCCCCCACCATGAACTGCTCATATGAAATGTCATAGACATTCGGATCGTCGGGATAGTGGACAAACATGTGACGCACAACCGGCAAACCGGTCGCCGCGGCCTCCTGTACTAGTTGTTTTCGATAGAAACCCCATGCCCGATACACGCGAGCGAACTGCTCGAATTGTTCGAGCATTTCCGGACTAGAGTATACCTGTATGTTCTCCTCGGGCCTGTTGCTCTCGTGTGTGCGATAAATCGCAGTGAACGCATTGAGTTCCATCCAGCGCTTAAGCAGTTCCTCGCTGCGATGTCGGCCAAGCAGCGGGTGCGAGACGGACGTGTAGCCTCCAATATCGCTGTGATTGAGGCTGAAACCGGACATTCCACTGCTAAGAAGGCCGGTCACCGCTGTGTTGATGCCAGCAAGAACAGTCGTCGATGCAATCTCGTAATTGGTGGTGCAGGACTAAACGAGCGCCATCGCCTCGCTTAGCCTCGCGAATCCGCGTTGACGACAGGCGTACGCAACATCGCCAGCCCCCGGTATAGGCGCCGCTGTAGCTGCTATTTTCACTATACTCCTCGGATGAAGGCATTTCAACCCTCTGCCCTCGGTCTGAGGTCCGGGGGGTACCGTTTCAAGGTACATTCCGTAACGACAGCCCTATGTGCTTTGCCCGCGCGGCCCAACTTCGGTACAATGACGTTCGTGTCTACCTGCATGGCGACAGGCATAACTGTCGACCTTGTGACCTCGATACTTAGTTGCGACTACCTGTTTAGTTGCAACGCACGGAACTGTGCCGTTTCTGTTTCTACTTTCGGAGGAAACAATGTCCACCAGCTACAACGGGAAGATTCTTCACGTCGACCTCACCGATCAGCGCACGTGGATAGAGGAACCGGATGAGGTTATCTACCGCAAATACCTTGGGGGTAGCGCACTTTCGTCCTACTTCCTTCTGCGCGATCTGCCGATCGGCGTCGATCCCCTGGGTCCGGACAATCTGCTCATGTTCATGACCAGCGTCATGAACGGGTTGCCGATGTCCGGGG
>JBJYXA010000121.1:0-3055 GCA_046259705.1 Caldilineaceae bacterium | reverse complement strand
CCATGACCACTGTTGTTCCTTCCTATTCCCTGCAACTGGCAGCAGTGCTGGAAGACACCCCAGGTGTCACGCCGACTAATCCCGTTTTTAACCTGTGGCGGACGACGGGCGAGGGCCTCGTGTTTACGCCGCAGACCCAGGACAATATCGAGCTTAATGGCACCCGCCGGATGCGCAAGCCCGGCAACGTGACCGGTGTATCGGTCGCGGGGGACATCAATTTCGAGTTGGCTGAGTTTCCTGCGTTGTTTGAAGCCCTTGCCGGCGTGCTGGCAAACGACTGGGGCATCTGCCCGGTTACTGGGACGCCAGCCGGCGCGATCAAAAACGCCACATACCTCAGTGTTGGTAAAACGCTGCGAACTTATACTATTGAGAAGCGGTTTCCCAACTTGGCTTTTGTGCGCGGTGACGCGGTCACGGCTAGTGTGACTTCGGCAGCACCGGGCGCGACAGCTGAGATCACTGTAGCGCCGCCCGCCAGTGGTAGTACCTACACAGGCACTGGGCTGATCGTGCTGGATATCGCCGTGGACGGCGGTATCTCGCAGCATGTCGCGGTTGACGTGAATGTGGGAGACGATGAGAACGTCGCCGCTACGGCGTTGGCGACGGCTATTACGGGGCTTAACGGCGTGACGGCAACGGCGGTCGGTCCGGTAGTGACGATCACGCCAGATACCGCTGTGGTGGATAAGTTAAACCTGCGTGCAGGTCCAGATGAATATTTCTATCAACGGTTCAAAGGGACGACCTATAACAGCTTTTCGCTTAATGTCGAGCCCAACCAGATAATAACGGGCAGAGTCGGTATCGTCGGCGGCACACCTGAGCTGGATGTGGTGCCGTTATCCGGTGCGGCCTATATACCGGCAGGCTCCAAGCCTTTGTTCACGGCATCGGAAGTGCTGGAATTGACCCTTGGTGACCTGACGGTCAATTCGCACTGCTTTTTTAATTTTAGCATTAACCTGGATAGTGCCAATCGGGGCATCGCTTGCGTGGGTACACGAGGCGAGCGTGAAGTGGTGCTCGGTAAGTTAGCGGTCGACGTGAATGGCGAAGTCTATTTCGCTGACCAAACGGTGTTGGAGAAATTACTGGATAACGAGACTGTCGGCGACGGCACGGTGACGTTGACCAATAGCGATGGGAACTATCTACGTTTTGATTTCTTCGATCTCAAACCGATCGCGGGGCAAGCGATAGCGGGCGGGGAGGGACAGGACGTGACTGTTCCCATGACCTTACAGCCGACTCCTGCGGTCGTCTGTTCAGGCCCAAGCTCGTCGTGGGAATCTCCGCTGCTCATCATCAGCGAGAATGCTCTATCGGGTTGCATTGGCATCTGTGTCTCAGGCGTTCTGTCGGCATCTTCGACCGAAGGCACAAACCCTGACGCTCTGACCCTCATCATCAACGCAACCGACGACAATGGCGACCCCATCGCCTGGAGCATCTCGGAGAGCCTCACGTGGGCGAGCTTCTCTCCGGCTTCTGGTACGGGTACGACTTCCGTAACCGTTACGTTGGACCCGACGGGCGTGAGCCTGGCACCGGGGACGTATGAGGGCGAGTTTGTGATCACGGCCGCGGGCGCGGCGAACAGCCCCTACACGGGCACGCTGAGCTTGACCCACTACGCGACGCCCGTCCTAAATGTTACGCCCGTGTCGTTGGACTTCGGGCAGATCATCGAGGGGGATGGGCTCCCCGCTGCGCGGACCTTGACCGTTACCAACTCGGCGAGTCCGGCCGGCCCGATGACATTCACGGCAGCGGGGCCGAGCTGGCTCACTGTGTCGCAGTCCGGCGCGACGGTGACAGTGCGTCCAAATACGGGCGCCATTGGTACGTACAGCGACGATGTGACGATCACGTCAGCATCGGCTTCCAATAGCCCGTGGACCGTCCCAGTGACGTTCGATGTGCAGGAGCAGCCGGCGATTATCGTTCTGAGTGCATCGTCACTACTGTTTGCCGCCGAACCGGACAGCGCACCAGCAAATCAGACCGTTACGGTAACAAGCGGAGGAACTACTCCCGTAAACTTTACGGTATCCGATGATGCTCCGTGGCTTACTGTGGTGCCGACGAGCGGCACCGACGGTCAGGTGTTGACGATCAGCTGCTCCGCACAAGCAGTCGAGGACACGTACAACGCGACGATTACCGTGACGGACCCGGCGGCAATCAATAGCCCACAGACGATAGCCGTCAATTACGCTGTCAGTGTCAATCCCATCGTCGGGGAGAACCTCAACAGCGCCGACGCAATGTCGTTGACCACCAACGATTACGGGGACATCGCCAACCAGGGTTTCGCCACCGAGCAGTCGGTTAACGTCGGTGAGACCATTGACTTCAAGGTGCACGGCGACTGCCAGGTCATCGACATCTTCCGGTGCGGGTACTACGGGGGCGGTGTCTACCGGAAGGTCGCCACGATCTCGAACACACCTACCAGCCAGCCGGCGGCTGTCACGATCCCGGACACCAACGGGGCAACGACCTGTGCCGCTTGGTCTGTGACGGCGAGCTGGGACGTTCCTACAGATGCCGTGTCTGGCATGTATATCGCCGTGGTGCGTAACGCGGCGCTCAACGACTTCAGTAACATCATTTTCTTTGTGCGCGAGGATGCCCGTGAGGCCGACATTGTGGTGAAGGTCTCGGATTCGACCTGGGGCGCGGCTTATAACCCCTTCAACACGATGGGCAATGCTGCAACCATCGAGAACGGTGCGGACCTGTACGGTGTTGGCTACTTGGGCTCGATTGAAACGCGTAGTACGCAGGTATCGTTCGACCGACCGCTTATTACTCGAAACAACGTAGTTAATCACCCCTACAACTACGAGTTGGGATTAATTTCTTTCTTGGAGGAGCAGGGTTACAACGTCAAATACGTGACTTGCTACGACCTGGACATCAATCGCGGTATCGGCACGCCCAAGGTGCTGATCAGCGTGGGCCATGATGAGTACTGGTCGCAGAACATGCGCGACCGGGTGATCGCCCTCCAGAATGCCGGCACGCACATCCTGTGGATGTC
>JBJYXA010000120.1:0-2482 GCA_046259705.1 Caldilineaceae bacterium | reverse complement strand
GCAAAGAAAGGAGAGCGCCTGGACGGTGGCATACCTGTCTCCGGCCTGCCGGCTAGTCTTCAGCGCTTCTTTGAGTTTGCGATCCGCATCCGTCAGGTTACGGCGTGTACTCTGTCATAAATCCGTGAACACCCCTTCTGTTCACGGTATCGGTTATCCTGCTGTCGTCCAGCGAACCACAACCCAATAAGGAGCCGCTTCGCGGCCCGTTTTTGTCTGGTCTACTGCGCACGATTCGGGTCGGTTCCTAATGCCGGAAACGGCGATCAGGACTTGGTTCCAATAAAGTTCCCCTTGAATCCCAGCGCCCTATCGTGTACAGTCCGTATGACACTTCTCTACGGGCGGGGGTGTCCAGTCGCAAGCCTTTGCGTATAACCGGGCTCCTCCGTCTCATATTGTATCGTGAACAGAAGGAGAACAATCATGCGTCAAGCGCCGCGCCGCGATGCGTCAGTCACCCTGCCAATTGCCAAGCTTCGTTTCTACCTAAACGAGTGGCGCGAGGAACCCGAATGGCCGGATATCCAGGTATCGTTGCTGCTGATTCTGTACGATCTCTTGCTGCTTGCCGACACACCGGAGAAGGACATGTCAGAGGCATTCGGTGACGACGGTGTACGCTACGTGGTCGATATCGTGGATAGTCCGAAGCTATTGGGGCCCGACGATTATGCGCCCTGGGATCCCTTGCCCTGCTTGGCCAGCAACAGCTAGACTGCCTCGTAACCTCACCCACTGACGAACGCACCACCAGCACTACCAACTCCGCACTGCAAACCAGTGTCTCTCGTTGTGGTTCGCCCAACACACACTTGAATTGGTCCTGCTCTACCAAGCGTTAGGTGCTTGGTCTACTCGGCACGGACCATAACCGGGCGCATCACGGAAAGGATTGCTACCAGTGACACAGTCGCCATCCGTGGACCAACTCCGCCAGACCATCGCACAGCTGCTCAACGAAGGCCGCACGCCCAGTCAGATAGCGAAGGCGCTGGACTGTAGCCGCACAACGATCTACAAGGTGCGCAATCTACTGCAGGACAGTCAGGCCGATCTGCAGGACGGCCGCCACAGTAATTCAGGCCGGCCACAATTGTACGAAGACCGCATATGGGAGCTGCTGCTCACGTTGCGCACCTCTCGTCGCTCCATGGGACCGGATATGCTCTACTACACTCTCGTTCGTAATGCCGAAGAATATGGCATTGAGGCGGCCGACATCCCATCCCCCAGCACGATCGCTCGCTGGATCCACAGCGAAGGACTTGCCGTCAAACCAATCGGACCCAAAGACATGCGCGCATATCCTGACAAGAGACCCACGAGACCAGGTACCTTTACGCTGGATACATGGGGGCCCTGGCATTGTCGGGCCCAGCGCTTGTATGCCATCACCGTAATGGACCGGTTCACGCGCGCGGCCACTTTGTTGCCGTTGGCAAGCATCTCGGGCCATACCTCGCTCCGCGCCACTGCGGCATCTTGGCCGGCTGCGATTCAGATGGCGCACCTGTTGCTGCCGCCAGGAGAAGGAATGGAACGGCTCTACGTCGATAACGGAATCGGCATGGTGCCCGCCTTCGGCACCCTTCCCCAGGGCGCTCGCTATGCATTGAAGTACGGCGCCCGCCTGGTCTTCATTCCCCCAGGCCAGCCCTGGCGCAACGGTCGCTTGGAACGATGGCACTATACTCTTGAGCGTGAGTATTTCCGCATTGAGTTCCCTCCCTCCGTCAAGGATGCGCTCACCGGATTGCATGCCTATCTCAACTGGTACAACACCGAGAGACCGCACAGCGCCCTGCAGTACAAGGCGCCTGGTGACGTCTTCCCGTGGATCAAGCCCATGGCGGAACCGCCGTGGCTGATAGAGCAGCCTGAGCGCATCGGTCCACAAGAAGGCATTGTCGAGGCTGTGCGCTTGGTCAACAATGACGGCACAATCGCGCTCTGGCAAGGTGGCGATATTGCCTTTACCGACGTGCTCGCCGGCCAGTTCGTACGCATCCAATTCCAGGTAAGCGGAGAACCCGACATCGGCCGCATCGTGTATACGCAACGCAAGAACCAAGAGCTCGTCGTCGCTACGTTCAATCATCGCCTCGACGCAGGCGGTCAGGTGAAAGGCCCTCTGATTACGGACTTGGTCGCTGTCGATTTTGACCCAGGCGTCGTACCGCAGAACCAGAACATGGACCAGTCTCAGTTGGATTCTCAGAAGGCGCGTATCGCAAAGCGCAAGGTCCATTTCCGCGAGGCAAGCACCGACCGTGAACAGTCGTGAGCGTCGCAGGCTTGCTCGTGACCTACATCGGGCGTACGAAATCATCGTAGATCTTGAGGACACGCTAACACCGGTTGGTGGTGGTGGTGAACAGTCCGTCATCATCACCGACCTGTGCGAGCTGCGCGAGCTGGTCTGCCAACTGTGGCCTGGTTTCGGCCTCAGTGGCGCGGCTCGCGTCGACCTGCTAGACTA
>JBJYXA010000119.1:0-34238 GCA_046259705.1 Caldilineaceae bacterium | reverse complement strand
AAACGGTTGCAGCGCCGGGTCAGACATTTGCACTCAAATATGCCAGCTATTTCGGCCACTGGCCCGAGTACTATGCGTTTAGCGGGTACGACTCGATCTACCTGTTGGCAGATGCACTGGCACGCAGCGAAACGCCCATCGGCGAAGACGTCGCAGCGGCGCTGGCCAAAACCGATACCATGCTGGCATCTGGCCACTATTATTTCCCGTATACTTCTCCGCGCTCGGCAGACCAGGCCCAGCAGCCAGACTACATGTGGAACCAGTGGCCGGACATTCATACTCTCTACCTCCAGTACGACGAAGTCGGTCAGCAATCCAGCGATATGCCCGTTATCTGGCCAAAGACGTATCGATCGACGGATGGCCCCCTTTCCTGGACGCCATCCTCAGAAGATTGACCATCTCCAAAATTCCGCCGACCTTGTTTGCCCAAATTCTATAGTCTATCCTATGCTGCGGGCTGCCTCGCGCCCTCAGGCGAACGATAGAGGTATTGTGCCCTGAACGTGAACTCTGTCATATTACTACACGAAGAACGATGAAGTGGCTGATACGCTTGCCCTCCTTATAAGTGCCATGGCCGTGCTCTTGCCCACGGCCGTGTACTGCATTGCTTTCTACTGGGCCGATCGCTATGAACGCGAACCGCGGTCGCTGCTTCTGATCGCTTTCTTTTGGGGTGCGCTGCCCTCAGTAGTCTTGAGTGTCGTCAGCGAAGTTGTTCTCGGTGCTCCCCTCGTGGATTATGTGAACTCCGAGCAAGCCGCATTCGTTGTCGGCGTCATTATCGCACCGGTGGTCGAGGAGCTGGCCAAAGGCGCCGCCCTACTAGGGCTATTTATTTGGAAACGCGAAGAGTTCGACGGTGTCCTGGACGGTCTGATCTATGGCGCCTTGGTGGGCTTTGGCTTCGCCATGACGGAGAACTTCCTGTACTTCATCGGCGCCTACGAGTCGGGTGGGTTCGCCAATCTGACAGCGCTCATATTCGTGCGCGCGGTCCTCTTCGGATTGAATCACGCCATGTATACGAGTTTGACCGGCATTGGCTTCGGTATGGCTCGCAATGAACCTAGGACGGCCGTGAGGGTTATGTGGATCGGGCTAGGGCTGGGATGCGCCATCGCCGTGCACGCGGCGCACAATTTCGGCGTCCTGGTCGCCGGCGTGGCGCCGATAGGCTTCCTGTTGAGTCTGGCCATAGCCGCAGGCGGTGCCGCGCTTATTGTACTGGCCGTCGTGCTTTCATGGCGTCACGAGCGCGAGGTCATGCGCGCGGAACTAGCCGAAGAATTGGGTAATTTGTTGTCTACGCAGGAACTCCTGGAGCTAACCGGCCGCTGGCGCCAACCCATGAGAAAACGCCCCAATGACGGCGTGGCCGTTCGCATGGCTCTCTACGTGGAATTGGCGATGCACAAGAGGCGGCTGAGGAGGTTGGGCCCGGCCCGGTCCGCTTCCACGCGACTTGAGATTGATGCGATTCGCGAGCACCTTATGCAGCTCAAGCAAGGGCCGGCCCAGACAGACGGACCGGCCCCGGCGCATGACCAGGTCTAGCTGCCGCCCTTAGCCAATCGCTCGGCTTGTTCAATAATCTCCCACTGGCGCACTCGGTTCGGCGACCACCCAAGGATTTCCCCAAGCTGCTCAGGCGTCATCTGTGCGAGCGTCGAGAAAGATACTAACCCAGCTTCACTAAGGCGTTCGGCGGACACTGGGCCGATGCCACGCAACAGAAGGAAGTCGTCCGGCTGCGGCTGGATGTCCGAAGCTTCCGTGGCTGCCCCAGCATCCACATCGGTGATGACGCTTGCATCCTCGGCACTCAACGCAGCCGCCGGCGCTTGGCCAGATGTGTCGGCCGTAGCACCAGGCATATCTTGCGGCACAACCGCGCTCTCAACCGGGGCTGACGGTGTTTCGGACAAACGGGGCGCAACTGGGTGCATTAACCGGTTTAAGAACGGAAGCAGTACGGCTCCAGCGCCGATGGACGCCAGGACGAGCATGCCGGCAAACCCAAAGAAACGGAAACACCCCCCCATAGCCCACAGCAGCCCAAGCACGGCGGCCAGACCGGCGGCCACCAGCGCCATCGTGACGTCCCAACGCATGGTGAGCCCGTAGCGCTCGGTCAGGCGCTGGCCAATCGCGTAGGAGAGAACTGCCCAACCCAAAATGTTGAGCACGAATAGCGTCCCATACGTGGCCACCGTCAACAATATCAGACAGATGGTGAGCGCGAAGACTGCGCCGGCGATGAGCAGCACCACATTGGCCAATATCCCGGCCACAAAGCTGAGGGCAGGCTGTTCGGACATGATAGTGTACCGGCTGCGGACGAAGGACGGCCGAACCTGCCCGATCAGCCAGACGCCGGCGCCGACCAGCAGCGACAGCAATAGCATTGCTATGAACCGCAGGATGAAGGAAGCGAATCGCTGCAATACGTTCGGGCCCGCATCCGCTACGGTATTGGCTCCGAGAGCCCCCGAACCGCCGAAATTGAGTGGAGGAGATGGTATGGACGGGATCTCCAGGCGAGGCCCCCGCACCACGTTGCCGCCTACGGAAGCTCCCGAAGCGCGGCTCACGTCGCCATTGAGCACGCTCACGTCGCCGCCAACGGACGAGCCGTCTCGTAGGTCGGCGTCGCCGCTCAATGTTGTCACGTTGCCGCCGACGCTTCCGGCTACCCTGATATCTCCCGAGAACGAAGACACATTGCCGTCGACGGCTCCCCCGCTGTCGATGCGAATATCACCGCTGTAGACAACCAGGTTGCCGCTTATTCGGCCGCGGTCTTTGACGCGTACATCACCGTCATACACAACGACATCGTCGTCGACGACCTCACCTTCTTCGACTTCCAGATCGTCGAAGAAAGTCTGATTGGCATTTGCGCCTGTGAGTACCACGCCGTCGTCCCGCAGAGAAACATCCACTTGCGCTGCTGTCGCGCGCTGGGCAAACCCCAATACCAGACCGGCGCACGTGAGTAATATCAGCGCAGCAACTCGTATGGCTCTATTGCTTCTCACACTTCACCTCACATCATTCCTGGAATTTGCCACTTCTTGCGGATCCGGTGCGAATGTCTATCGTTCACTTTTCAATGACTACGAAACGCTCGGCGTGACCTGCGTTTCACCAACGACGCTTCGGCGCAGAATTCTGGCCCAGAACCACAGAGCTACCCCGGCAAATGTGATATAGGCAATGGCCATGCCTTGTCCCTCGGGTGTGCTAAACGCGGTCGTGAAGGCCTCCGATAGCATTAGGATCTGGCTTTCTACCGTAGCGTATGTTTGCACCACCGCACGCACCGCTGCAGTCAGCCATGTGTACTCGTTGAACATCACGTAAATACCGGCCCCGGCCAGACCCATGATGAGAATGCTCCAAAGTAGCACCGCAATCGCGACGATTGCGCCGGCAATCCACAGCCGGCGCCGCCGCTCCCGTCTGACCAGTCGTTCCTCGAACGACGCCACAAAATCGCGGGGCGGTTCCACACGCGGCGCACTCCGAAAGGTGAAGTCTACGGCCTGCCATTCGTCCCATATATTTGCAAGATTCGGATCCTGAGCTCGCATCGCATCGAAATCGGCCACTTCGGCTTCGCTCAATTCATCGTCCAGCGCCAACGACATCAACGCTTCGAAGTAGTCGGGATCCTCAACAAGCCCTGGCTTACGCTCCATTCGGTCGTCGGCCTGCACCTGGCCCTGTGCTCGGCCGTCCGCAGCATATACCGCGCTCCCGGACAGCAGATGTTCTTGCCATTTGCTCATACGTACACCTGCCCTGCGCTTGCGCGCACCCGTTCTCTCAATACCAAATCCGCCCGCAACTCCATGGTAACCGGCTCGCTATCCAACACTTGCAGCCAACAGCGGGCCTCTTACGCCGACGAATTGCAGGAAGCGTTCCGGCATGCCTCCCCGCGGTTCAGAAGCGATACGTGTATCTGCATAAGGTTGACCGGCAGCCGGTTCGCCTTCCTTGTACAGTGCCGCCACCTGCTGTCGCGCCCGGAACAGTCGGCTCTTCACCGCCGGCACCGTGATATCCATGATCTCTGCGATCTCCTCATAGCTGCATTCTTCCCAGTAGCGCAGGATCAGTGGCATTCTGTAAGTCGGATCGAGCTGTTCGAGCACGCGCTGTACGCTTTCGCGTTCTTCCTGTCCCAGCGCCTTTCGTTCCGGTTGCGGTGAATCTCCGGCCATATTGCTTAGCACGGGATTGTCGTCGATGGAAACCCACTTCATACGGCGTTTGCGCAGCCGGTCAATGCAGTGGTGGTTAGCAATAGAAAACAACCACGTGCTGAACTTCCTCTTCGGGTCATACTTGGACAAGTTCGAATACGCACGCAGAAAAGCCTCCTGCGCCGCGTCTTCTGCTTCCTCCGGGTTTCCCAGCATGCGGTAGGTGATACTGTATACGGGCCGTTGATAGGCCTGGACCAACTGGCTGAAGGCTTTCTTGTCGCCTCGCCTCGCCTGCTCAACCCAGAGGGCCTCCTCGGCATCTCGTTCGGTTTCGTCAGTCATAGTTTCCACGGACCTGCGCTGTCTGCTCGCTGAATTATCACCCCATGACATCTGGTCGCACATTCACACGTTTCCCGGCCTGTTGTAAGCTGATCGCTCCGCACACCGGCAGGCAACGTTGATGGCGGCCATCACATCATACTACGCAGAATCTCTAAATTGGTTTCAGCGCTTATCTGGAACTTCTCGTCGCTGGCCCACGGTGCGGCAGTAAACCGGCTTATCTTCGAAGCCCCTGGTCGCACTTTTCGATTGGCAGCCCCATACCGCCCGTCGGTTTAGCAAACCCGTTCCGCCTGGAGTATAATATCGTACTGGAGCTCCAAGGGCGAAGCACAGCTTCGCCCTTGGTTGTTGTGCTCCCCGTACGCAACGCGCATACTCGTTATGCAAGGTACTCGCAAGTAGGTAAAGGACGATACTGATGCCATCCACGTATCCATTTACTGCCCTGGTGGGCCAGGAGCGGATGAAGCGCGCGCTTGTTCTTAACGCCATCAATCCTCAGATCGGCGGCGTATTGATTCGCGGTGAGCGCGGGACCGCCAAGTCGACGGCCGCAAGAGCACTTGCCGCCTTGCTTCCCAACATCAGGGTCGTAGCCGGCTGCCGCTTTGGCTGCAATCCCGACCGTCCCGACGCCTATTGCGACGAGTGCCGAGAGCGCACCGAAAATGGCGAGGTTCTTCCCGTCGAGGTGCGCACCACGCCTTTCGTCGATCTTCCCGTCAGCGCGACGGAGGACCGGGTCGTGGGCACCTTGGATATCGAGAAGGCCATACAGTTCGGTGAGCGGCACTTTGAGCCCGGTATCCTTGCCTCGGCCAATCGTGGCGTCCTCTATGTGGACGAGGTCAATCTGCTGGACGACCATGTCGTGGATCTGTTGCTCGACAGCGCCGCCATGGGCGTCAACTTCGTGGAACGCGAGGGCATCAGCTTCCAGCATCCCGCTCGTTTCGTCCTGGTCGGCTCCATGAACCCGGAAGAAGGTGACCTGCGGCCGCAGCTACTCGACCGTTTTGCCCATGCAGTAGACGTGGTCGGTATCCAGGACGCACAGGATCGCGTAGAAATCCTGCGCCGGCGCATCTACTTCGAACAGGACCCGGACGGATTCGTGGCCGCATACGAAGCCGACGAGAAAGAATTGGCCGATCGCATCATAACCGCGCGAAAGCGCTACGATATGGTCCGTTACACAGAGCAGGACATGTACACGATTGCTTCACTGACTGCCAGCTTCGACGTAGACGGTCATCGCGCAGATATTGTGATTCTGCGCACTGCCAGGGCACAGGCGGCCTACGATGGGCGCCTCGACATCAGCGACCGTGACATTTTGCTGGCGGCCGAGCTTGCACTTCCGCATCGTATGAAGAAACAGCCCTTCCAGGAGTCGGTGCTCAATCCCGAGCAGCTGCAGGCGAACATGCGCCAGGCGCGTGCAGAAGCGGAGGAGTCCCTCAGCGACGAGGGGGCAGAAATGGACGCCGAGGGCGCTGCCGGTCAATCGGAAAAAAAAGCATAGAGGGCGATGAGACCGACCAAAGCGAGTCCGCTGAGGTCGGTGAGGGAGGGGCAATACAGCCTGATGCCTCTCCGCAGAACGCTTCATCGCCCGGAGACAAAAAAGGCGCACGCAGACAGGTCGAGATCGGCGATACCTTCGAGGCCAAGAAATTTGATACGCCCCTCGACAAGATGACGCGGGAGCGCGCCGGAAGGCGCTCCTACACGCGCACCGAGCGCAAACGCGGTCGCTATATTCGCGCCCGCGAGGCACGGGAAAGGCCAGATGACGTCGCCTTTGATGCCACGCTGCGCGCAGCAGCGCCCTATCAGAAACGCCGGCACGAGCAGGCCGATAACGACCTGGCGCTTCAGCTGCGCCGCAGTGACCTAAAAGAAAAGGTGCGTGTGCGGCGCACGGGCAATCTGATTCTCTTCGTGGTGGACGCCAGTTGGTCCATGGCGGCCAGTGAGCGTATGGAGGCGACGAAAGGCGCAATTTTCAGTTTGCTCATCGACGCCTACCAGCGTCGAGATCAAGTAGGACTTGTCGTGTTCCAGCGTGACCAGGCGCGCCTGGTGCTGCCGCCGACCAATAGCGTGGAACTCGCACAACGAGCGCTGCAGGATTTGCCCGTCGGAGGCAAAACGCCGCTCAGTAGCGGGCTGTACCTAGCATGGAAGGTGATGGAAGGCGCACGCCGCCGTGACGCCGAACAACGCCCGCTCATGATCCTGCTGACCGATGGCGCCGGAAATGTGAGCATGACCGGAATGCCTGCTCAAGATGAGGCCATGCGCATCGCGGAGCTATTCGAACAGAATCACCTTCGCTCTATCGTGGTGAACATGGAGCATGCTGCATTTGACCGCGGGCTCGCGCAGAAGATCGCTGTGGCCCTGGGTGGCACATGCTACAACCTGCCCGAACTGCGGGCGGACACCTTGCTGAGCACGGTGAAGCGAGAGATCAACACGTAGGCGACCACAACTCGCTACGGTCGCCTGCGTAGCAACGCTGGTGTCGCATCCACGTCGGGCGTCTGGTTCATGAACTGTCTCACAAGTGCGATATTGGAGATGTAATGTCGGAGAGATACACTTTGCCGCAGTCGAATGGTTCAGGGGCAGCCGATTGGCTGCCCTTCATACGCCGGCTGGCGGATATCAGTGCGAACGAGATTCGACCCTACTTCCGAAACGGCTTTGCCGTCGAGCTAAAAGAGGACCAGTCGCCGGTTACCGTTGCTGACCGCAACGCCGAGAAGGCCATGCGCGAAGCCATCATGCGCGAGTACCCGGACCACGGTATCCTGGGCGAGGAGTTCACCGACTTCCAACCCGAAGCCGAATACCAGTGGGTGCTGGATCCCATCGACGGCACGAAGGCGTTTGTGGCGGGAAGCTATCTGTTCGGTACCCTTATTGCCCTGGCGAAGAACGGCCGTCCTGTGGTGGGCGCCATTAACCATCCCATCTTCGGCGACTTCCTGTTCGGTGACGGCCAGCGAACTTGGCTGAACGGTAAGCAAGTGTCCGTCCGCCCGTGCGCTAGTATCGACGAGGCCGTATTGCTCAACACAGACCACTGGAACGTCGGCAACCATCAAGATGGTGCGGCATTCGAAGCGCTGACCAGGCGGGTGCGGCGTTATCAAAACTGGGGCGACTGCCACGGATACTACCTGGTGGCCACGGGCGGCGCAGATATCATGACCGATCCGGCCATGAATCTCTGGGACCTCATGGCATTGATTCCGGTGATTGAGGGTGCGGGTGGCCGCATCACCAACTGGCAGGGCGAGGATCCTCTGCTCGGCAGCGGTTCAGTCGCCACCGCCGGCCCCATCCACGACCAAGTAATCAGGCTGCTCAATCCCGCAGATCAATAACGGAGTCTTTACGCCCCAGGTACTCCGTTTCCTACTGCTTTACCCTATGGCCGGCGGTATAGGTACCAGTACGGATCCTTCGGATACACGCTGGCCAACCGGCTGTCCCAGATGAACGGGCTTTCACTCGAATACTGCCGAATGCGTCTGTCGACCTGCGCCAGCGACGTCAATAGAGCCGGCGACGCGTCGTCGCCGACCGCCTTTAGAATTTCCTCAATGCGCTGGCGGTTCCTCATCTCGAATGGAAACTCACCTCGACACTTCCCCTGATTCTCCGCGCAATCGTCCAGGAACCAGCGCAGGCCGTCCAACCTGGCCTTGAACTCTCGATTGAGACGTTCGTTAAAGCGGGTCTTCAGGCTATAGATCGTCGCATCAGCCTTCTCTTGCAAGACATCCAGCCGGTTCTGCTCGTCTGCTGACAGCGCGTTTCGCTCGCCCTGCAGGCGTCCCAATCGAGCCAACAGATCGCCGCCGCTCATGCTGAGACGTCTGTCACCGGCGGACGTACGGGCCACGACGGTGCGATACAGTTCGTCGCCCACGATATACTCTTCCAGTTCATCGGCCATGATCTCGGCAATCTCCAGATCCACGCTCGGATCCTCGGCCATCAGATAGCCTTCATTGTCCATGCTGATCAACTCCAGTGGCTGCCTATCCGCATTGAAACTATTGGGTTATGGGATTCTGTTCGCGTACCTAGTGATGGTCACAGTCTAGGAACGTCCGTTCATTGAAAACGTTCACCTATTGTAGGCCAGATAGACGGGGCCGGCAACTGAAGAACGACTTGGCCTATCCGGCCATCAACTCGTCCGTGTCGAGCCACAGAGTCACCGGTCCGTCATTCACCAGGGAAACGGACATGTGCGCCTGGAAGATGCCTTTGACCACATGCGGGCCGCCGGCGCGCAATGCCTCGCAAAAGTAGTCATACAGTTCCTGCGCTATTTCGGGAGCGGCAGCGTCCGTGAAGCTCGGCCGGCGCCCTTTCCGAACATCTGCACAAAGGGTAAATTGGCTGATGGCTAACACCTCTGCTCCTACTGCCTCCAGCCCCAGGTTCATCTTGCCGTCTTCGTCCTCAAACACGCGCAGACCGACGATCTTGCGGGCCAAATAGTCTGCTTGATCGGAGCAATCGCCATTGGCAACGCCGAGTAGAATCACGAACCCTCTACCGATAGAACCCACCACGTCACCACCGACTGAGACAGCGGCTTCGCTAACCCGCTGCACAACTGCGCGCATACCATCCTCCTGTCCCGCATGACCACGCGTTTTTCACGGTATTGACAAATAGAACACTTGTTCCTATACTATTGCCATGAACTTTCGTGTCGCTCCGGAACCGTATCAAAAGCTCCAGCTATTGGGAAATGCCACGCGCTTTGAGCCCGCAGGATCAGATCCCGTCGCCGAGACAGCAGGGAACGCGGCTCAAAGCAACGACCGGCGCCATCCCAAGCCGCTGCCTTGCATCAGCGATGTGTCTACTCCGACGGGCAAAAAGCCGATTCTCAAGGCAATGACCACTACAGCGTGCGAGCGCAATTGCTTCTATTGTCCGTTTCGTGCCGGAAGAAGCAAGACCACGCGCGTCACCTTCCAGCCGGACGAAATCGCGTCCATATTTTCCCAGATGGAACGCGCCGGTTTGGTGCAAGGTATGTTCCTTTCCTCCGGCATCATCAAGGGTGGCGTGACGACGCAGGACAAGATCATCGATACCGCTGAAATCTTGCGCAGGAAATATGGGTACACTGGGTACCTGCATTTGAAGGTGATGCCCGGCGCCGAATACGAGCAGATAGAGCGCACAATGCAGCTCGCCGACCGTGTCTCCGTCAATCTGGAAGGCGCCACTGAAGAACGACTGGCCATGCTCGCGCCCAAGAAGGACTATTGGGGCGAACTTGTGCAGCGTCTCCAGTGGATCACCGAGATCCGCAATGGATTGTCCAAATACACCAGCATCGCCACACAATTCGTCGTCGGCGCAGTGGGCGATACCGACCTCGAGTTGCTGTCCGTCAGCGAACATCTTTATAGACAGATGGGGCTGCGCCGCGCCTACTACTCCACGTTTTCACCCGTGGAGCAAACGCCGCTGGAAACCACCGTCGCCGTTGACCCCATGCGCGGTTTTCGTCTATACCAGGCCAGCTTTCTGCTGCGTGATTATGCATGGGACGTGGAAGACTTGCCCTTCACCGCGGACCAGAATCTGCCCTTGAACATCGACCCCAAGCTGGCCTGGGCCAAGCGCAACCTGCTCGATGAGCCCGTCGAGATTAATCGAGCGGACCGCAACCAGCTCTTGCGCATTCCGGGCGTCGGCCCTGTCTCTGCGGATGCCATTGTGCGCGAGCGCAGGCGGGGAACGCTATCCAGCTTGGGCGCATTGCGCACCCTCGGTGTACGCTCCGTGGACCGTCTGGCCCCGTTTGTTCTCCTCGATGGGCACAGGCCTGCACAGCAGTTGCGCCTACTTGAGCAAGTCTGACGTCCCGCTCTGCTTCCATCCGTCTACGATCTCGCCGGCCAATCCAGGCTCCACCCACAGTGCGCCGTCGAGCTGCACTGCACTGGCGCCTACACTCAGCACGGACGCAGCGTCCCGCCAACTGTGTATCCCTCCGCAAGCTAGCACCGGTAAGTCCAGGTTCATCGAGATGACGTCTGCGGCCACCTGGAGGACAAGCGGAAACACGGCTGGACCCGTAAGTGGGCCGCTCACGTTGCGTATCGCGCTTTCATCACCTTCCGAACCGCTCTCGAGCCATCCGGCCGCGCCTGAGGTGGGCGACATGCCGGTCGGCGCCTGCGACACCACCAGCGCGTCTGCGCCAGCTTCCGCGGCTGCTTCGCAAAATTCCAGCGCCCTTGCGTACGGTACCTTGACCCAGATCGGGAGCTCACTCTCCAGGACAACCGCGTTCACAAGCGCGCTCACCTGTGTGGTTTCCAGATCTTGGGACAAGAGCAGTTCGAGGCCTGCCACCGAACCCGATCGTTCCATCTCGCGAGCTGTTCTCAGCGCATCGTCCATTTGCGAATCGGCAATCTGCGCCACTACAGGGAAGCCCAGCCGTTTCCACAATCGGCTGAACCGCTTCGCCGAGCTACGTGCACCTCGATTCTGAAGACCCGTATCCAGAACAAAGCCACTGTGCACCTCGGCGAGCCGGCCCGGAGCACGGCCTCTGCGCGATGACCAGGTGAACGGTCCGGTGACAGCCGCTCCGCAATCAGCCTGCTTTAATGCATCGGGTACGCTCTCTGCGCAGCCGATGACGCCGCCGCCAAGTAGGATTGGGTTGGAGACCACGAGTCCGGATTTGTGGTTCGGCGCGAGATCGATCATGGTGTGGTCCCAAAATGCGGTGCGCGTGAGCGCGCGTTATTTCGCCAAGAATGAGACAGTGCGCCGGACGTCCGGCGCACTGTCTCATTCGCTATCCTGCACACTCAACCAGCGGCGTGATACATGGCCACCGAGCAAGCGTGCGCTGTCTCCCTTACTCGGGGCGGAAGGTGCCGACGATCTCGTCGAAAATGGGCTCCTTGTCAGCCCTGTTGCTGTCCTGCGTGACCAGCGTCAGGATATATACCTTGTCATTGGCAACCAGGCCCACGACCTTGGCAAATACCTTCGCATTCATGCCCACCGAACTTAGGTCGGCGACGGCCGAGCCCCTCACGCCGGGGATATTGTTGATGACGCCCGTGTTGATGTCCTCAACCTGGACATCACCTAGCATAGAGGCATTGGCTTCCATGTTCGCCTGAATCATCTCCAGCAGCCATTCAGGCGTGGCACCGGGCACGTCGATGACCGATACGTTCAGACCCGTCGGCAGACCGCCGAACATGGCGCCCATGAGGTCCGTGACGTATATGACGCCCAGGCTCTCGCCTTCTGGGCTGGCCAGGAACTCATTGAGCGGTGCAAGCTGAGCGCCCATACCGAACGTATTGGCCAGGTTCTGGAACTGCGAGCTGCGCAAATCGAGCGCTGTCCAGCCGCGCGGTACAGCCAGCGAGTAACCCAGCTTGTCGTCCTTCACCGGTGTGAATCCATTGGGGATCGTCACCTGAGGTGTCGGGATCGGCGTCGGTGTCGCAGGAACTGGCGTCTCGCCCGGTCTTGGCGTCGGCGTCGGTTCCGGAGTGTTTGTCGGGGTAGGAACTGGCGTCGGCGTAAATGTCGGCGTCGGTGCCAGGAACGGCAAGTCGAACGGCAGCGCAGACAGGTCAATGGGCAGTGAAGAGGTGTCCACTGCACAACCCGATACGGCCACAGCAACTACCAACAACGCGCCAACGATCAACGCTCCCGTCCTGCTTCGATAAGGCAACTTCATTGCGTCCTCCTTAAGTAGTTTGGGGATAAAAAAGGGATAACGTACCACCTTTGCACAGCCCATCAGCGACAGTAGGGCATGGGGAGTATTCGCATAGGCGCTAATGCTTGCGCTGGACATTCAACTTCGGAGTCGCCCAACGCCGCTAGTAAGGACCTCGCGCCAGGCTGCTGGCGAATGGCTCACCACACGCCGTCTGTGCCGTAGTATACCTACATCTGCGCGTTTTCGTCCAAACGCAATATGGCCTAGAGTACGATGCCTCAATTGTCATAATTTGTTGACGAATCTGATCCTGCCTGCAATGCCACTATCGCGCTCCGCAGGGGCGCCGATAGCATTGTTGCGAATTAGCTACGGGCTCAACCACTCCATGGAGTGTTCCAGCCATTGGGGCAGTTCCTGACCGATGTCTGACAGGGGCGTAGCATCCCCCCCTATCAGTGGCACGTACCACATGGACCAATAGCCGTTCCGGTCGCTCATGAAGGCCACGTATTGGCCGTCGGGACTGATGGCGGGCAGGCCGTCCTGTGCCGGATTGTTCGTCAGGCGCGTTACATCCCGACCAATCGTATCGAGCAGATATAGCTCCCAGTTCCCGTCACGGCCGTTGCTCATAAAGACGACGCCTGATCCGTCCGGCAACCAGGTGGGGCGCTGATCATTTCCGTTGTCGGTCATCTGCACGCGTCCGCTCCCGTCAGTCCGCATCATCCACAGGCCAGGATTATTGCCGCTCTCGTCGGTGCCGTTGAAAATGACTAGATCCTCGCTGGGATGCCACGCTGGATCCTTTCCCAGCCCCAATTCGGTGACATCGCGTGATCCGTCCGCCCACGTCACGTAGATACGTGAGCGGCCGTCTCCGAAGCTGGTGCTTGCATAAACAACTCGATCGCCTTGTGGATTCCAACTTGGTGCGCTATCTCGAGTGTCCTCCGCGAATTCGCTCAGTTTTACTCGCTCGTCGTTCACGAGGTTACCGCCGCTCATGGCCGCCTTGACCAGGCCCTGTATATCGGGACGCCTGCTGAAAAAGGCGATCACGCTGCCATCAGGACTCAAGGCCGGCTGTGAAGCCGAATCAACCACCAAACGAGCAGCGCCGTCACTCCCGATGACCGTCTCAAAGATCCCGTACGCATCGCTTTCCACGGCAGAATACAGGACACGACCTGCCACCGGCGGCAGAGCGGCCGTCAGCTTTTCCGTCTCACAGTCCGGCGCGTAGGTGTTACGCATTTCCTGGAGTTGATCCCCCACGCCCAAGGCGAGCGCGGCGTCGATCTGCGACAATGCGTCACAATAACGGTCCTGCGCGGCGAGCTCCTCAGCATATGAGGCCAGGGCAATCTGCAGATCGGTCGTCGCCTCTTCTACATCATCGCGGTTGCCGTCGGCCATAGCTTGCAAGGTTTCAAAGAGCGCGCCATAGGGAGCAGCGTTGCCGGAAGCTTGGCTTGCCTCGTCGAGCAATTCCAAAGCGGCTTCCACGTCGTTCGACTTCAGTTCCATTGCCGCAAGCTGCGCGTCGGTATCGGCCAGCATTTCGGCCACGGCGTCAGCCTCGTAAGTCGAATCGGCGCGTCCGACAGCGATCAGCCAATCGCGTGCACCTTCCCAGTCTCGCTCGTCGTAGAGTGCTGTCGCGCTCTTCCACGCAAATTCGGGCGACACTTGCAGCGAATTCGACTCCGGAGTAGCCGAAGACTGCGCTTGCGCAGCTTCCTCTGTGGCGCTGCCTTCTCTAGCGACGCCAGTATCTGAGTTACCCGGATTTCCCGCCGCGTCGGCAGACCCCGACTGGCTCAAACTTCCATCCGTACCCGATCCGCTGTCTGTAATTTGATCGGACGTCTCCGGCGCTGCCGTCACGAATGCCGCCAATTCGGTAGATGCAGGCGTACCGCCGGTCCGAAAGCCTATCGCCGGCAGCACGCTGGACATGACCGTCACCGCCAGCATGGCAACCAGTGCGACAAGCGCAATCGCCAGGAGCATGAGCCCGAACCTTGACGGCTGCCGCCCGCGCCCTGAAGCACCTCCCTCGGCCATGGGCACCGGTCGAGTCGCTGCTATAGATTGCGTTGTGCGGCGCGGTGCACTCGCGGGCGGAAAGACGGTGGGCGCTGACGCCGTTGTGCCCGAATTTTGAGTCCCGCCCTGGCGCGCGGGCACCAGAACGTAAGAAGAACCCGTGTCGCCTTGGTGGGGCGCGCTTGGCGGCAGTTCAAGCGTGACATCCTCAGTCTGCGTAGTCGCAATCGGCGCGCCCGTGGCATCTTCAACGTACAGCGCCGCAAGATCTTGCGCCATCTCACCGGCCGATTCGTAGCGGTCCTCCGGCGCCTTTGCCATGGACCTGCGCAATATCTCGACTGCCCGCGAAGGCAACATTCGCAGAGCGTCCCCCGGTATCGACAGTTCGTCATAAACGTGTGAATGCAGTATTTGAGTCGTAGAACCGGCAAACGGTGGTCTGCCTACCAGGCAACGATACAAGACGGCGCCGAGCGAATAGACGTCGGTCCTGCCGTCTAGGTCGTCCGAGCCCAAACACTGTTCGGGAGACATGAACGCAGGGGTGCCGATGGTTCGTCCTTCACTGGTCAGTTCCGGCGCATCCAACGCTCTAGCGATTCCGAAATCGGAGAGGAGGGGGGCTAAATGGCTCCGGCCATCTGGCGCAGCCACGCCGAGTGGATTGTCTGTACCCACTGTCTGGAACAGAATATTGCTGGGTTTCACGTCGCGATGAATTACGCCGCGCGCATGTGCGTAGGCAAGAGCACGAGCAATGGGCTCGAGCAGCGCTGCCGCCTGTGCGGTCGCCAATGTCGGCGTCTTTTCCAGGAGCTGCGAAAGGCTGGGACCTTGCACCAGCTCCATGGCAATGTAGGAGAGCCCAGTCTCCGGCACCTGTCCGACCTGATAGGTGCGGATGATGTTGGGATGTTCGAGCATGGCCGCGGTGCGCGCCTCGCGCCGAAAGCGCTCACGTGTCGTCTCATCCGCTCCTTGGAGCAGCACCTTGAGCGCCACCATCCGATCCAGTACAGTGTCCCTCGCCCGATAGACTGCGGTCAGAACGCCTCCGCCGATCTTCTCCTCGATATGATAGTGCGCGACATCGGCGCCCATGGGACTATTGATACGGATACTTGGATCGTCCTGGCGCGATCGTACCGGCGCTTCACCAACCGGTGCTTTGGCGGCAGATGCAGACTCTCCATCTGTGTGCGCTGCCTGTACATCCGAACCGGACTCATCGCGTTCGGAGTGTTGCGCTGCGTCGCGTTCGATCTCGGCCGCGGGGCCTTGGCTGTTGTCGGATGGGTCTGATGGAGAACTGGAAGCGGCGGAATCCGGATCGGCGCTCATAGTTGGACGGGTCCAGGCCTAGGTCTACGGCGAATACAGTGTGGGCTGCCAGCCGTTGCGGCATTGCCTGCGACCACAACACCTGCGGACCTTACCCGTCGCACATCGACCTGATCTATAATGATGCAAGTAATTAACGATTTAGCTCGCGGCGCCATGTTCCGCCGGGCGGTCGTATTCTAGCACACCGAATTTGGGCTATCAAGGAAAACAACAGTGAGTTGGTATGGGAAGCTCGTGTGCGTCAACGGTCCCAATAGTGGAACCGAATACGTGCTCACCAATGAAGAAACCGTCATCGGGCGCGCCACGGACGCTGATATCCCCCTACTGGATCAATTTGCGTCGCGTCATCATGCGGTGATTCATGCCATCGACAATGCCTACCAGCTTCGCGACCTCGAAAGCAAGAATGGTGTGATGGTCAATAGTGAGCGCATGCCTTCGGGCTCGACGGTGTGGCTCGAAGACGGGTGCGAGATCCAGTTCGCGTCGACGGTATTCCGCTTCCATGACCCGTCGGCGACGGTCACCGCGCCATCCATAGTAGCGGTGCGCGAACCCGGCCTGCGCGTGGAGTATCCCACGCGGCAGGTATACGTGGATGGCGTACTGCTCGATCCGCCGTTGAGCGCAAAACAATTCGACTTGCTTTGGCACCTTTATCAGAATCGTGGTCGAGCCGTAAGCAAGGATGAGATTGCCCTCGCCGTATGGCCGGAAGCCGACGGTGATATTTATGATGCAAACATCGACCGCATGGTGAGCCGCGTGCGTAGCCGCATCGAACCCGAATCCGCGGAGCAGCAACGTTTCCTCACTACCGTGCGCGGGTATGGTTTCCGGCTCTTCGTAGACTAGTGCGCTGACCGCAAATATACTCAGTATCTTTTGCTGCACTTCTCTCTGCCTAGATCGATTCAGAGACCGAGTAATTCATGTGCGCACGCAGTGGGTACGTACCCGTGAGCTTGTGCCGCTACACTTCGTTTACGCCGGATCCCCCTCAAATCTACAATCGAGTGTAACTTTCGCTCCCGTTCCAGCGTATTCAGTCTGAGCCTGTGGCTGATTGCGGTCTGAATTTGACTAGGAAACGAGTGAACCAGCGTCGTCTCGTGGCGCACTCACCCGTGTACCTTTCCGGATACAAAACGTATACGCAATCATGTCGTATGAAAACGGTCCGGGAACTGTCACATTCCACTCAGGCAATTTTAAGGTAAAGTCCGTAAACTGGGCAGCGGAGCCTATCATCAAGGTTCTGTTTGCAATTGGCGAGGAATAGAAAGGCATCCAAATGACGAATTATGGGCAGGAGGCCTTGGCGAGACAGATCTCAGGGCGAGCGAACCAGCGCCCGCCAATGGCCGCTCCCGCAACGTCGACTGCGGTTGCGATGGACATGTCGGAAATGATTCATGCAGCACAACTTGGCGACGAACTGGCCTTTGGTCAATTGGTCAGCTTCTATCAATCCGCAGCCCAGCGTCTTGCGCAAAGAATTATGTCAACCGAAGAGGCTGCTGCTGACGCGGTCCAGGATGCGCTGATCAAGGTACATCGCGCGCTGCCACGCTTCGAAGACGGCAATTTTCGGTCGTGGCTGCTGCGCATCGTCACGAACACCTGTTATGATCATCTGCGCAGCCAAAAGAGACGGCCTGCGATGAGCCTCGACGAGTTGACTGAAGCTTCGGGCCCTGACCTGCCCTTCATGCGCGCAGGCGATAGCCACAATCCCGAAGTCGTCGCAACGCAACGTGAGAACATGGAGTTCCTACTTCACACGATTGAGGAACTACCTGAATGGCATCGCGATGTGGTGCTGCTGATCGATGTCCACGGCTACGACTACAGTGAGGCCGCAGAGGTACTGGACCTGCCGTTGGGTACTGTGAAATCCAGATTGAGCCGGGCACGGGCTACCCTGCGCGACCGGCTGGTCGAATCTGCGGTATTCCCGCGCTACGCCCAACCCCTGTAGCGCTTAGCAAACGAATGTATTCTCACACAGCTAGATAGCTAGCGTGTCCGCAACCATACTGAGCGCCACGTACCGCAGGCAACAAAACCAAGTCTGCGGTACACGGCGCCTGCTGCAGGATCCTGCCAATATAAAACGGGCTGTTTGCCTTCCGACAGCAGTTCTGCACACAGCGCGCTACATACTGCCTGACTCAGCCCTAGGTTTCTGCAGTCCGGCGCCGTGAACACGCCGCCGACCATGGCGCGCGACGTCAATTCTGCATTGGTCAACGCTGCCGCAAATATGCACCCGTTTCGTACGGCGACCCATATGCGCAGATCGCGCAGCGGACGTTCTATACTCTGCTGGCTGCGCGTCATGGAGCCCGCATCGGCATAGAGGCTGGAGAGCTGCTGCAAATCATCCCACTTTGCCCGGCGCACGCTCCATTCCGGCGGAGCTGGACGCGGTGCAAAATCGTGGGCCGCCAACTTCATCAACTCCTCTTCTATGATCTTCTCCGCCTCGTACCTTTGTAAGTACGGTACAAAGCTCTCGACTCCGCCAGGATTGTCCTGAAGCCGAAACGCAACGCCATCGTGACCGTCGACCACTGCGGCCAGATCGGTCCATGACGCCGATGGCAGCCCATAGACGGACCAGCCCGTCATGTAGCGATTGAGGACTGCGCGCAGACACCGCCCGCTATCGCCGCCGGAATTTTCGTCGAAATCGCCCCAGAACTCGCAGAAGTCGGTGCTAAATCCGACCTGGTGCATGTTGCTGAGTAGATATAGATTATGTGTGGGACGCTGCATCAGGAGAGACCCAGCCGCGTCCCGATCGAGGTCCGTCAGTTTTCGTAGCACGCCGGGCGCCTCCTACACTGCCACAAGTGCTTCCTGAAAGTACCAGCGGCCCGGGCCATGTGAGTGTTCGTATACTGCCAGCGCCTCTGTGAGGTTTTCCTGCAGATCGGGCCGTTCGTGCCCCAACCAATACTGGAAGTCGCTGGACCAGGGCAGCGCCGTCTCCACCGTACGCAGGTGAATCTCCGTGAGCGGCCCATAGGCTTCCGTTAAGTCGGGGCGGCCAAACGCTGCCCGGATAGCGTCCAGCGGGTACTCTACGCGGCGGTACAGCGGCGCCCATCGACCGCCGTCATTTGTGAGCAAGACATACTGGGCGCGCGCATCGCCATTGTACGGGATTCCCACACTCCCGCCGTTCACTACAAAGTGCGCGCCCACGTGCGACCGATCCCCACCGCGACGTTGGTACGTGCGCTGAAGCGGTCGATGCGTATGCCCACAGACCACGATCGGCTCTACCACATTTTCCAACATGGCAGCGACCTGTTCTGGCTCTGTGCCGGGGAAAATACCGCGGAATGCATCGCCAGGCACACCGTGTACGATACGCACCGCTTCGCACCCGTCGAACTCAAGCTCGAGTTCCTCGGGCAACTCCTCGATCGCCGCCAAATGGCGATCGTCAAGCCGTTCTACCGTCCACCATAGATCGACGAACCGTTTTCGATTGTCGAACACGATGGGCGAATGCGGCTTCGCCAGATGGCGAACGACGAGCTCGTGGTTTCCGGAGATTCCCTGCCAATTCTTGTCTGCAATCAGATCCAGAACTTCGTTAGTCCATGGACAGCGGTTGATCTGGTCCCCGACGAGGTATACGGCATCGGGCGCCTGCTTCTTGAGGTCAGCGACGACGGCTTCCAGTGCAGGCAGATTTCCGTGGATATCCGCTAAAAAGGCTATGCGCATAGGCGGCCGAGTCTCTCAGACCGGCGGTCACTGCCTCGCAGCCAATACGCCGCAATACCGAATGCCACGGCAACGTTGAGCGAACCTTTGCAGCCGGCCATGGGAATATGGAGAACTCGCTCGCAAAGAGCAATCAATTCGGGGTCGATGCCTGTTAACTCATTGCCTACCACGAGCGCCACGTCGCCGGTGGCCGAGGCCAGAGAACTGCCCAGCATTGACTCGCTCTCCGCCGCGTTCTCCAACGCCCACAGATAGACGCCTTGGGTACGCAATTCTGCGGCCGCTTCCAACGCGTTTGCATAATATTGCCAGCGCACATTGTCTTCTGCGCCCAATGCGGTCTTTGCCACGCCAGGATTGCCGGGCGTCGGCGTGATCCCGCATAATATCGCGCGCTCCGCGCCTACGCCGTCAGCGATGCGCAATATGGAACCAACGTTGAACGTGCTGCGCACATTATCCACCAAGACGAGCATGCGGTGTGGCAGCGCCTCTGTCCAGCCTATGGGCTGCTCCCCTGTCTGCCTACCGCGGGCGGCGATTCTCGTGGGTCCGCCGCAGCGTGGACATCGCTCACCTCGCGATTCACCTTCCAGCACGGGCAGCCGCAACCGGCAGTCTTCTCGCAGACACTCCCGCACGACAAACGGTTGTCCCGTGGACCTTATTGCTGACACTGCGCTGGCATGACTTTTCCTCATCGATTACGGCGCCAGGTATCCTCTTCGCACGGCGTCGTCTAGCAGCGCCGTCACGTAGGGCCACAGGCTCGGCGCTGCCGCTTCGATGCAAGCCACGCGCCCGTCTACTTGTGCGCGAGACACGCCATGCTTCTTCCACGAATGTCCCTGATTATGATAGTTGTGCAATACGGGCAGGAAACGGTCCACCGCGTTCGCAAACCGCGAATCAGGCGTTTCCAGCGCGTCGAACTCGGCCCACAACGAGGCAAGCTCCTTGCCCTGATCCGCCGGCAACAACCCGAAGATCCGCTCACTGGCAAGCTGTTCGCGGTCGAATTGGTCGATCCGGCCCGTAGCGTCATACGCAAAGGTGTCGCCGGCGTCGATCTCGACGATATCGTGCACTAGCAGCATGCGGACGACCCGCGATATATCTACGTCAGAAGTTGCGTACCTTGCAAATACCGTCGCGCAGACGGCGACATGCCAGCTGTGTTCGGCTGTATTTTCGTACCGGCTACCGTCCATCAGCGGTGATCGCCTATAGACACCCTTTAGCTTGTCCAGCTCAATCAGAAAACCGACCTGTTCATCCAGTTCGTCGTACATGATTCCACACGTTTCTTTTTGGTAGCGAAGGTTGTCGGTACGATGCCCCGTCGTTACGATAGAAGCCTACGAGAGACCGGCCAAAGTGAAGCAGCGGCCCAGAAAAAGAACGGCCCGGCAATGCGCCGAGCCGTAGGTGGAGATGGCGGGAATCGAACCCGCGTCCGAAACGATGGTCCATAGACATCTACAGGCTTAGTCGCCTATCGATGATTCACCGCACTCAAACCCAGGCAACCCGGTTCACTCATGCGGCTAGCCGATCGCCTTTGGCCGCACTATCGGCGTCGTGCGACCGCAGCCTGCCGGTGTATGACGGTCTCCTCCCGACCCGGTGGCGCCAGCGGAAGGGACCGAGGTCCGGTTAGACCGGACCTAACGCCTCAACTAGGCTACTGCGGCTGCCGGAGCAGCAACAGCAAAGTCGAAGTTGAAAGCGCGGCCAGTTGTTTTGGCACTTGTAGTGTTTGCGCCTTTTTAGCGTAGTCGACGCTCTACGACCTGCAGTCTATGAACGTCCTGCCCCGTCGATACCTTTCATCCCCCTTTCTGACTCTACTATACCATAATTGGCCCCTTCGCGACAAGCATGCGACAATACATTCGCATACCCTCTGCCTTTGACACGCCTCCCGCAATTCGGTATACTCGCCTAGATAATACTTAGATTTCCTTAGGTTTTGGGCATTGTCTACCAACATTTCTACCACCTGTGCGACATATCTCAGACATAGCAAAGCGACAGAGACCCTCGCACAAGGCTATCAGTCAGGGCGATAGCGCAGCCGCCGCTGTACCTTTCTCCGCAGTCGCTCGTTAATGGACGTTCGCCAGTCACTTCTCATACAGGGGTCTGCTAAGTGAATAATTCCGCCTATCCACCACCGCGCCTAATCTTCTGGGAAACTACAGCCGGTTGTAATCTCAATTGTATCCACTGCCGGCGTATCACGCTTGCCGATCAGCTCATGCCTCAGGATCTTCGCACGGACGAGGCGTTCCGGCTTATTGATGAGATCGCGGCATTCGCGCATCCGATCTTTGTGTTGTCGGGCGGTGAACCGCTTTTTCGGCCCGACATCTTTGACATCGCTCGGCATGCCACAGATGCAGGTCTGATCGTCGCGTTGGCCACTAATGGAACGCTCATCGATGCCGACGTCGCGCGCAAGATCCGCGAAAGCGGCGTGCAGCGAGTCAGCATTAGCTTTGACGGCGCAGATGCACCCACCCATGACATCTTCCGTGGTCAGGGCGCGTTCGACCGGGCCATCGCGGGCGCGGGCTATCTCACCGAGGCAGGCGTACCCTTCCAGATCAACACTACGGTGGCGAAGCACAACGTGCACCAGATGCCCGAGACGCTGCAATTGGCCCAGAAGACTGGCGCACAGGCATTGCACCTCTTCCTTTTGGTGCCCGTGGGCTGCGGCGTGGAGATCGCAGATGACCAGCAGATCTCGGCTCAGCAATATGAAGAGACTCTCAACTGGATGTACGACGCCGAGATGGAGCAGGATATCGAATTGAAGGCTACGTGTGCTCCACACTATTTCCGCATCGTGCGCCAGCGACAAGCTGAGGAAAGACGGCAAGGCATTATACGCGAGCGTCCGCAAAGTATGCATCGCCAGGCCACCAAGGGCCACGCGGGTCACAACGGGCACGGCGCCGCCGGTCATGCACACAGTCACGGCAATGGCCGCCACGCGATGAATGCCGCGACCAAAGGCTGCCTCGCCGGCACCGGTGTGTGCTTCGTCAGTCACCGCGGCGAGGTGTTCCCCTGCGGTTACCTACCTGTAGAGGCTGGCAATGTCCGCAACCAGCCGTTCCGCGAAATCTGGGAACAGTCTCCGCTCTTTGCTGAGCTCCGCGATCCCAACCTGCTCGAGGGCAAGTGTGGTCTCTGTGAGTTCAAGAACGTGTGCGGCGGGTGCCGGGCGCGTGCTTACGGCATGACGCACGAGTACCTCGACGAGGAGCCATTCTGCACCTATGTTCCTCGCAGCATGACAATTCCCAACCCATAGTCGGGAGAAGATCCGATGACAACGGAACCTGTATCGGGTTCGCATGTGGTCATCGTAGGCGGTGGAATATCAGGCCTTGCCGCCGCCTACTATCTCCAGAAAGCGGCCCAAGAACGTTCGCTGCCGCTACACTTTACGCTGCTGGAAAGCTCCTCTCGGACGGGCGGCAAACTTTTTTCAGAATCGGTCGATGGCTACGGCGAAGTCCCCTTCATCGTGGAGGGCGGCCCCGATTGCTTCATTACTCAGAAGCCGTGGGCTATGCAGTTGGCCGAAGAAATCGGAATCGGCAGCGAGTTGATGGGTACCAACGATGAGCGTCGCAAAGTGTGGGTGCTCAACAAAGGACGCCCTACTCCTATGCCTGATGGCGTACTACTGATCGTGCCGACCAAATTCATGCCATTCGCGCTGTCCCCCCTGATTTCGCCCATGGGCAAGCTGCGTATGGGTATGGATTTGTTTATAGCGCCCAAGACCGACGATGAGGATGAGACGCTCGCCCAGTTCATCACGCGGCGACTGGGCAATGAGGCGCTAGACAAGATCGCCGAACCGCTCATGTCGGGTATATACAATGCCGAGGCGGATCGTCAGAGCGTGATGGCGACCTTTCCCCGTTTTCGCGCCATCGAAAAGGAGCACGGAAGCCTAATTCGGGGGATGCTCGCCTCGCGCAATGCGCGCGCTAAAAGATCCGCTAATACAGCGACCAGCGCTGCGTCGGCCGCACCGGCGCCGCCCGCAGACGGCAGACCTAAATCCATCTTCGTCACGTTCAAAGGCGGCACGCAACAGATCGCCGCGGAGCTGCGAAAGCGACTGGCGTCCCATATCAAGACTGATGTCAAGGTCACTTCTATCACCTTGGAGCCGGGCGGGCGCTATCGCGTCGAAGCTGAGACACCCACCACCACCCAATCCTTGCGCGCCGACGCTGTGGTACTGGCGACGCCCGCGTACGTCTCCGCCCAACTCCTGCAAGGCATCGCTCCCTCAGCGGCGAGCACACTCGAGCGAATCCGGTATGTCAGCACGGGCACCATATCCCTCGCCTACCGCAGCGAGGACGTTCACGACGCCGACAGCGGTTTTGGCCTCGTCATTCCCATGTCGGAACAACGGCCCATCAATGCCATCACGTTCAGCTCGACTAAGTTCGATCGTCGCGCACCTGATGGTTACTCTCTCGTCCGCGTCTTTTTCGGCGGTTCTCGCAGTCCCAAGACCATGGAGTTGGACGACGATACCTTGGTGGGCGTTGTCCGTGCGCAGTTGCAAGAGCTGCTCGCGATCGACGCCGATCCCTTGTTCCACCGCATCTACCGATGGCATCGCGCCAATCCGCAGTACGATATCGGACACCTCGACCGCGTCGCGGAGATCGAGGAAGCGTTGCCGGACGGCATCGTCTTAACCGGCAGCGCGTATCGGGGTGTAGGGATTCCCGATTGTGTCCATCAGGCACAGCAAGCCGTGGACAAGCTGCTGCAGGGCCTTCCAGCTCCCTCGCCAAACGCCACACCAGCAATCGCGTTGGGCTATGAAGCAAACAACTAGGAGAATGCGCATGATCTACCTCAGACAAAAGCCTGGGCTTTACGCAATCATTGCCTTATTGGCGCTTTTGCTCGCCGTGACCGCGTGTGCGGTACCTGAACCAGCGCCCACGCAGCCAGGCGCTCTCGATGCGGAAGCCACTGACTCCGGCGCTGAGGCGGTCATGACGCGAGCCATGACCTCCGAACCGGCCAGCCTGGATCCGTACGGGCCGGCTTCATCGGGCCTCAGCTTGGTCGCGCCTTACTTGTTCGACACGCTCGTCGTGCGCGATCTCGATAACTCGATTCAGCCGCTCCTGGCTGAAAGCTGGGAGACTGCGGACGACGGCCTTTCCATCACGATGCATCTGAAGCCGGGTATCACCTTTCACGATGGCACGCCACTCAACGCCGAAGCCGTGAAGTTCTCGTTCGACCGCTTCAAGGAGACAGGCGCCCGCTCGCCCATCTACTCCGGCATTGCCGAAATCGAATCCGTCGAAGCCGTGGACGATACGACCGTGGTCTTCCACTTTGCGCAGCCCACCGCGAACTTCTTTAGCACCATCACCATGCCCTACGCGGCCGTCATCAGTCCCGCGTCTATCGAAAAGATGGAATCTTCGGGGGAAGGCTATCCTATCGGTTCGGGACCCTTTATCCTGGAAGATTGGCAGGCGGGGCAATCGCTCACCATGCGCAAGAATCCCGACTACGCTTGGGGATCGCCCATTGTCGATAACACCGGCGCGCCTTATCTGGACAAGCTGGTATTCAAAGTGATTCCGGATGCGACTACGCAGCTCGCGGCTTTGGAGGCCGGTGACGTCGACGCGATTTTTGTCAACCAACCCAGCCACCTGCAGACGCTCGAGCAGGACGAAAACATCGAGGTCTACGAGACTGTGCTCAACAGCCTGATCTACCTGGGCTTCAACTTCCGGAGCCCGCCCTTCGACGAAGAACCTGTACGATACGCGCTGTCACATGCCATCGACAAGCAACAGGTGGTCGATCTGGCGCTGGGTGGCCTCGGCATCGCCGCCTTTGCACCGCTGCCTCCGACGATTATGGGCTTCGACGAGTCGCTCAAGGAGTATGAGCTGGGCTACGACCCCGACGAGGCCATACGACTGTTGGAAGACGCTGGTTTTGAGCGTACGTCTGACGATGGCTGGCAGCGGGATGGCCAGGAACTGAAGGCCACATTGTTGACCTCTACACGCCCGCCGAATGGCGACATCGCAACGGTTTTACAAAGCCAAATACAGGCCATCGGCGTGCCCGTGGAGATACAGCAGCTCGACGGTAAGGCCGTCATGGACGCCACCGCCGAAGGAGCTTTCGATCTCCTGCTCTGGCGCTATGACTGGAATGATCCCGATGCCCTGAATATATTCCTGTCCAGCGACCGAATTGGCGGCACCAACCGCGTGGCCTACAGCAATCCCGAGGTCGACGCGCTTCTCGAACAGGGCGCCCGTGAGCTGGATGACGCGAAACGCATCCCGCTCTATGTCGAAGCCCAGAAGCTGATCCTCGAGGACGCGCCCTGGCAGCCCATCTACAACCCCATCGACGCCATGGCCATCAACAAACGCATCCAGGGCGCGGAAGCCGGCTACATGGGCCGTATGCTGGTCAACGATGCTAAAGTCGTGGAGCCGTAATGTTATCGCACGTGGCGCATAGGCTGCTTGCCTCCCTATTTGTCGTCGTAGCAGCCAGCTTCGTCACCTTCTTTTTGCTGGATTCCGCTCCGGGCGATGTCGCCGTATCGGTGGTCGGCGACACCGCCTCCCAGGAGCAGCTCGACACCATACGCGCCGAATTAGGGCTGGATCAGCCCATTGTGACTCGATACTTGTTGTATATGTCGAACCTGGTGCGGCATGGTGACCTCGGTCGATCCATGATCAGCGACCGCGCTGTGGCCGGTCTGATCATGGATCGATTGCCCTACACAGTTGGCCTGGCCGCAGTCGCGCTCGCGCTCGCCACGTTGGTGGGTTTCACATTCGGCCTGATTGCAGCGCGCAACGCAGGTTCTGTGCTGGACACCGCTCTCATGGCGTCGGCGTCTCTGGGCACTGCTATTCCGTCATTTTTCTTTGCCTTGTTGCTGATTTTGCTGTTCTCGCTCCGCCTAAAATGGCTTCCAGTCGTGGGCGCCGGCAGCCCGGCACATATCATCTTGCCTGCCGTAACACTCGCACTACCGACTGCGGCCGTGACTGCCCGTCTGGTCCGTTCAAGCCTGCTGGATGTCATGGACTCGGACTACGTGCGCACCGCCTACGCAAAGGGCCTAAGCGAATACCGTGTCACGCAACGCCATGTGATGCGCAGCGCCGCCATCCCTATTGTGACCATGGTCGGTCTGCAGTTAGGCTATCTCCTTGGCGGCGCCTTCATCGTGGAGACGATTTTTGGTTGGCCCGGTCTTGGCCGCCTCACAGTGCAAGCCATCTTTGACCGCGATTTCCCGGTGGTGTTGGCGGCTACCATCATGATGGCGACGATATACGTGCTGCTGAATTTCGCTGTCGATACGCTACAGGCCTGGCTCGACCCACGCACAGGAGCCGAAGCGATTTGACTGTGCGAAGCGTCGAAGGTATGAGTGCCGGCAACCTGAACCCCGCACCGGCGAATCGAGCGGCCTCCAGCGGCGGCGAGACCGTCCAGACTGGAGTCGCGGCGAACCACCCCCGCGCGACACTCGGCGCGGCCATACACCGCAGTCACCGGCGCAATACGGCTAGTCTCGCCATCGGCGTCGCGACTGTGGCAGTACTCCTTGTTGTTGCTGCGACGGCTGCGTTCTGGATACCGTTTCCGCCGGATCAGCTTTCTGCGGGCCAAGTGTTGTCTGCCCCGTCTGTACAGCACCCGTTCGGGACAGATAACTTGGGCAGGGATCTCTTCAGCCGGGTGATGGCTGGCGCCAGGTTCGCAGTTGTTATGGCTTTCGCCGGTGTGGCCATTGGCGCCGTCATCGGTGTCTCCATGGGTATCATTGCGGGCTTCTACGGTGGCTGGGCGGACCGCATCGTCTCGCGCATCGTGGATGTGTGGTTGGCTTTCCCGGCTTTGCTACTGGCAATCCTCGTGGTGGCTCGCTTTGGCTCTTCGCTGACCAGCACGGTGCTTGCCCTCGGTATTGTCAGCGTCCCTTCCTATTACCGCATCGTGCGCAGCGGTGCAATCTCCGGAAAGTACGCTCTGCATGTGGAAGCCGCGCGCTCCATGGGCGCATCGGACGTCCGTATCTTGCTTCGGCACATCCTACCCTTCACGGCCTCCGCCGTCATCGTGCTTGCTTCCATGCGCGCCGGCATGTTGCTGTTGGCTGGTGCGGGTCTGAGCTTTATTGGCCTTGGTGTGCAGCCGCCGGCCCCGGAATGGGGTGCGCTGCTCTCGTCGGGCAGAAATTATCTCGAAACTGCGCCGTGGATGGCCGTATTCCCCGGTTTGGCCATCACCCTGACGGTGATCGGGCTCAATCTGCTCGGTGACGGGCTGCGCGACCTCTTGGATCCGCATCGATAGTATTGTTTTGACATTCGCACGCGCCTCCCGTAAAATCTGCGTCTGAAGTATGGCGTTCAACCGATCCTGCCCGGTCTACACCGGAGCACAGGAGGAAATGATGATTGACACCCACGGGCCTTCGCGCGCTCCTGCTGCGGAGCCAGGTACTAAGTTTCATGACGGCAGTGAGCCGTCCTCCCAAGAGCCAAAGACCTATCATATTTGGACCATCGGCTGCCAGATGAACGTGGCCGACAGCAACCATGTCGCCGCCGAACTGGAGCATCTGGGCATGCAGCCCGCGCAGGCGCTAGACGACGCCGACGTGGTCGTGCTCAATACGTGCGTGGTACGTCAAAGCGCCGAGAACAAGGCCATTGGCAAGCTGGGCAGCCTCAAACCGTGGCGAGAGGCCCGGCCAGGCAGAACGCTGGCGCTCATGGGGTGCATGGTGGGCGTGAAACCGAGCGCCCAACTGCTAGACGCTTATCCGCAGGTCGATGTGTTCATGCCGCCCAGCGACCCATCGCCTCTCACCGCCTATCTGCAGCGAGACGAAATCTCCGCCACCTCTGCCGGCCTGGCGCGAGAATTCGACGAGACGCAGCATCGGACCCAGGATGACGCCAGCCTGGCCACGGACCAAGGCATCGAACTCCAGTCCGTGCGCCACCTTGCCAAAAATGGCGAGATGCCGGTCGCCGCTTATGTGCCCATCGTCTATGGCTGCAGCCACGCCTGCACGTTTTGTATTATCCCTTTCCGGCGCGGCGTGGAAAGAAGTCGCCGCGCGCCGGACATCATCGCTGAGGTGCAAGGGCTGGTCGCACAGGGCGTGCGCGAAGTCACCCTCCTCGGCCAGATCGTGGACCGCTACGGTTACGACTGGCGCGGCGATTTGGGCAACAGCGCATCGGTCGATGCCTACCAGGGCGCTGCGTCCGACGATGTGGAGTCGTTCGACCTGGCCGACCTGTTGCGCGAAATCCACAAGATCGACGGACTTTGGCGGATTCGATTCCTGACCAGCCACCCTAACTACATGACCGACCGCATCCTGCACGCAGTACGCGATCTGCCCAAGGTATGCGAGCATATCGAAGTTCCCATCCAGGCAGGCTCAGACGTCGTGTTGGAGCGTATGAAACGCGGCTATACGGCCGACGAGTACCGCACGCTGGTCCGGCATATCCGAGATGAGATCCCTGGCGTGGCCATCAACACCGACATCATCGTGGGATTCCCCGGCGAGACGGATGCGCAGTTCGAAGAAACGGTGGCCGTGCTAGAGGAGCTCAAGCTCGACAAGGCCCATCTCGCCCGCTACAGCCCGCGACCCGGCACGGTAAGCACGCGCTCCATGAAGGATGACGTTCCCGAAGAGGTCAAGGTCGAGCGGCATCGCCGCCTGGAAAGGCTGCAGGAACAGGTCTGCGCCGTGAGCAACGCAGCACATCTAGGCGAGGTGGTGGAGATCTTGGTCGAGGAACGCTACAAAGGCAAGTGGCGCGGCCGCACCCGTCAGAACAAGCTTGTATTCGTGGACAGCGAACTCCCGCTGCGCGGTCATCTTGTGGAGGCGCAGATCACCTGGACCGGTCCTTGGAGCATGCAGGGACGTTTCGTGCGCGACGTCTCACCGTCAGCTGATCGCATCGCCGCGGACACGGCGTCTCAGATTTGGCTAGACGATCTCCGTGCCGGCAGTGACTTCCTTTCTGGTACATCTATACAACGCAATCAAACAGCTGCGCACTAGCGCACGAATGGACCCCGCATGATATTCCAGCTAGTACGCTTTGCCATTGGATTCGTGCTGCTTGCCGCCGGCGCGGAGTTCCTGGTGCGTGGCGCAAGCCGCATCGCCGCACGATTCAATGTGTCGCCTGTGGTAGTTGGTCTCACCATCGTCGCCTTCGGCACCAGCCTACCCGAATTGCTGGTAAGCCTTATCGCCAACCTCGAAGGCGACGGCGGATCCGCCATCGCGATCGGAAACATCGTCGGCAGCAACATCAGCAATCTGGGGCTGACCCTTGGCGCCGCAGCGCTGTTGGCCATCCTGCCTGTGGAGCGCAGTATTTTACGTCGAGAGTATCCCCTTCTGCTGGCAGCCACCGCAGTCTTCATTCTCTTGTCTTGGAATGGAGAAATCAGCCGGCTGGACTCCCTGGTCTTGCTGGCTGGATTCGCCGTATTCAGCTACTTCACCTTCAAATCGCTGCATTCAACACAGCACCTCCACGCCGAGGAATCGCTGGAGGTGGTCGCATCCGTGGACCCCGGCATTGCTCAACCGAGTATTCACCTGCTTCGGGATGCGCTGTTTGTTGTATCGGGCCTGGTTGGACTCGTGGTTGGCGCTGAATTCCTGGTCAAGTCCTCGGAAGCCATTGCGCGCTCGGTGGGCGTGAGCGACCTTGTCATCGGCCTAACGCTGGTTTCCGTCGGCACGGGGCTGCCGGAATTGGCTACGACCTTGGTGGCAGTATTGCGTAACGAAAAGGGGATTGCCTTCGGCAACGTCGTCGGCAGCAACCTGTTCAACATGCTCTCCATAGGCGGCATCACCGCGCTGGTGCGCCCGCTGCCCGTTCCGCTGCACATGCGTACGTTCGACTTTCCCGCGATGATGGGCATCACGGTGCTCGTTTTCCTGCTGGCGCTGCCCAAGCCGCACCAGCTTCAGAGATGGAACGGTGCGCTCTTGCTCGCACTGTACGGCAGCTATGTGGTCGCCCTGTTTGCTATCAATGGCACCCCCGCTTAGTGTTCTACGATACAGCCGGAAGTGCAGCCCGCATCACGAGCCGCAGCGCTGCAATGTCGTCCGGTGTGGTCCGGCAGCAACCGCCGATGAGATTTGCGCCCGCCCCATGCCACGCGACAGCATGGGCTGCAATTTCCCTCAGCTCGGTGCCCCCCGTCCACTCACCGGCCGCCGAATCCCAGCCTTCGCCACTGTTCGGATATACCACGATGGGCTTAGCGGTGCCCAGGGCCGCCTCTGCAATCAGGGAGTCGATGTATTCGGGTGCAGTGCAGTTGATGCCGGTCGCCATGATTTGCGGCGAAGCATCGGCCACGGCCGTGCATACTGACAGTCGCTCTCCGTGGCATACGTGACGTCCATCCCGGCAACTGAACGCGATCCAGGCGCGCTTGTCGGGGAAATCGCGCAGCAGCGCGACGATGGCGCGCGCCTCCGCAAGGCTCGGGATCGTCTCGAAGGCAAATAGATCTGCCTGTGTGTCGGCCAGGATCTCTACACGCGTGCGATGGAATTCGACCAGCTCCGCCTCTGAGAGGCCATAGTCGCCCGTGTACTCAGCTCCGTTGGCGAGGTAAGCGCCGTATGGACCAATGGATGCGGCGACCAATGGACGCAGGCGCTCTATCCGGTTCGCCGCGTCCGCCCAGAACGCATCGCGCGCCTCGACGGCTAGTTTCACACTGAGCCGAAGCAGGCGCTCGGCCTCCTTGCTCGTAAGTCCGCGCGCTAGGAAGCCCTGGACCGTTGCCTGATACGAAGCTGTACTGATGACGTCGGCGCCGGCGTACAGGTAAGACTGATGTACTTGTTTGATTAGGCCGGGGTCTTCGATGAGCAGCTTCGCCGACCAAAGCGCGTCGCGTAGATCGGCGCCTTTACGTTCCAACTCCGTCGCTAGCGCGCCATCAAGGATGAGGTACCCTTGTTCGTTGAGAAAGGGCGCCAATGGATTCGCATCCGGCGACACACCGGCAGCCAGTAGGCTAGATCGCGAGAGGGCCGCTTCTTCCCGCGCGTCTTCTACATTCGTCATGCGCTCACTCCGCACGCGTTACAGCCGCAAGTGTGCTGCGCAAAAGCGGATGGTCAATCTGCGCTTGCACGCGCTCCCAGGCCGCGAGAGCATCCTCATCTCGAAAGTCGTTCGGATCGGGGTAGAACCCAAAGTTCAGATATGTCTTGACCGCGTACGGCCGCCCCGAGGAGGTACCCAGCAGAGCCCAGCGGTAGTGCTCACGCAGTGTCTTCATTGCTTGAGTCATCATGGCGTTGGCGATGCCCAGCCGGCGATGATCCGGATGGACGATCACCCAATGGATGCGACCGCGTTCGTCTTCTCCATATCGGTTCTTGTCCCACCACGCAGTTATACAACCCGCGGCGGCCCCATCTGCCGTTTCCACGAAAAACATGCGTTCCGGCAGGATGTCGGCTCCTGACGCGAACTGCTTCTGAAACAGATCGGGCGTGATCTCAATGAAGGGTTCTCCGGCACGGTGCAGATCGAGCCAGGTCCGCTCATCGCCCTCACGATAGCAGCGAAAGCGGTAGCCCGCCGGCAACTCATACTCCGGAATGTTGTCCATATCGTCACGCAGCATATGAAATTCGACATTGGGCGCCACGGAATGCTGTGATGTCATAACCTGGGTTCTCCAGCTGAAGTCTGTAGTCTCACAACGATCAATCGACACTCGACCGAAAGTAAGTTTCTCGGCTCACCCTATTGCCAACCTGTCCTATGCGGCCTGGCCCACGCATCCGACCTAAATCTCCGTTTCTTCCATTGGTACCTACACCCCGCCGGTCGCTTCAGGCACAAACCGGCCGTTCTCCATGATCGCCACCGTGGAACCGTCTGCACATTCACCGGTCACATTCATGGTCGCCGAGCCAATCATCACATCCACGTGGGCGGGTGATGAATTGACGCCCGCCTCGGCCAGCGCCTCAGCCTCCATGTTCGACCCGCCCTCCACGCCGTCGGGGTAGGCATTTCCAAAGGCAATATGACATGTCGCGTTCTCGTCGAAAAGTGTCTCGTAGAACAGCAACCCCGACTGGTTGATTGGCGACGAAAGATCCACCAGCGCGACCTCACCCAATCGCCTGGCACCGTCGATTGCAAACAGCTCGTCGAGCACCTTCTTGCCCGTCCCCGCGCCGTATTCCACGACCTCACCGTCCTCAAAGTGGAACCAGGCATCTCGCACCTCGCGTTCGAACGGATACGCAGGTTTCGTAATGCGCGCCCATCCCTGCGTGCGCTGGTTGTGTGGCGTGGAGAAGATCTCCTCGGTGGGCATGTTGGCGAAAAATTCTACGCCGTCGGGCGTAGCCGAACCGGCTCCGATCCAGACCGGGTGATCGGTCAGCCCTACAGTCAGGTCCGTCAACGGCTTGCCGGCATCGTCTACCCGCGAATCGACGAAATGGACGCTGCGCACCTTCTTTTTGGCCAGGAAATCGAGGAGTCTGGTGAGCGCCTCAGCGTGCTCAAGCCACGCCGCCACCGGGTCCGGTTGATAGACGCGGCAGGTCTCCATCACCGTCTGCCATAGCCTATCGACCGCTTCGGCTTCGGCAAGATCGGGGAAGACCTGTTTGGCCCAGGCCGGCGTCGGCACGGCTGCCACGCACCACTGGATGTCGTTGGCCATTGTCCTGTCCATGTAGAACTTGATCAGCTTGGACCGGGCGAGGGCCGTGCGCCGCATGGCTTCCGGGTCGACGTCGTCGAATACGTTCGGAAACTCCGGCCCGACCAGCGCGAGACGTGCCCATTTCTCGGCAAGCATATACTCGTGACGGCCGACCTCATAACCGGGATAGTAGTCGAGGAACTCCGGCCGGCTGTGCAGGAACCGCTGCTTGGCCGTCGGCGTATCGATCCAGTCCACCTGCACATATTCGGCGCCGGCTTCGTACGCGGCCGCGACCACCTGCCGCACGAACTCGCGATGCGCCAGTTCTGCGCCGATCCGGAGCGACTGCCCCTCCTGCAGATTGACTCCACTGCGTATCAGCAGGTCCGCGTACACTTGTTTCTTGGTCTCCAGGTCATTGCCCATTGGTTCCCCTCCTTCGGATTCCCTCTCCAGCCGTACGACCGGCCAGTGACATCAGTATTCATCGCCGAACAAGGTCATTCTATGACATTGGCGGCACCGCTCCCAATCGCCAGTGCGCCACGACCCCCACGGTTATGTTGAGCGCAACGAAACATCTGGGGCCTCATGCGCGGCACACCGGCAGTCGGCGCAGAGCGGCATTTGTCGGCACCGGCGACCACAGCAAGTGCACAGTCATGTTGAACGCAGCGAAACACCTTGCGGCACATAAGGCAGCGTGCGCCGGCGCGATTTGCGTTATGCTTCTAGCCTTCCACGAACCCCTCTCAGCCGCTGCTCAAACTTGGGGAAAAACGCCACCTATGCTAGCCTATACCGACGTCAGGCGCACGCTTCGCCCGAATGAGTGCCGGACGTGCAAAGCAGAAAACTGGCCCACTAGCTCAATTGGCAGAGCAGCTGACTCTTAATCAGCGGGTTCGGGGTTCGAGTCCCTGGTGGGTCACCTACCTACT
>JBJYXA010000118.1:0-3216 GCA_046259705.1 Caldilineaceae bacterium | reverse complement strand
CGCCGCCGGATCCGAAGCTCGGCCATCCAGGGGACATTCCGAAGGCCGCGACTGACTGGCCGGAACTAAACTTCATCATCTACCATTCCTGCATAAAGCCCCGCTTTTTCATGGGTGAAGCGCTCAAGGATCTATCCTCCGGACGAACGCGCAATGGGGTCCCAGATATCGAGTGGACGACGGAGTTCGCTCAGCTTGCGGCGCCGTTTCCGAACGTGTACGCCGAACTCGGTACGACCTGGGCGTCAATGGCCGTAACTTTCCCAACCCTCGCGGCCCACGTTATTGGGCAACTGCTCAAGTTTATGGGTTCTGATCACATCATCTTCGGATCCGACTCCCCTTGGTATGGGTCACCCCAGTGGCAGATCGACGCCTTCTGGCGGTTCCAGATCCCCGAAGAAATTCGCGAGCAGTGGGGCTACCCGGCTCTCACGCAGGCCGACAAGCGCAGGATTCTTGGCCTCAATGCAGCTCGACTGTACAAAGTACCGGGTGCTGCCGAATCGGCCTCCAAGGGACGCTATCGTCCGGTACCTCAGGACTTCCAGTCGCGAATACCGGATGATCTGAAGACCCTTCTCGAGTTCGAGGATTTTGTTGCGGACAATATATCGAAGCTGCGCAACGAGTATCTGGCGCGAGGAATACGGCGTCGTGACACCCGTTACGGATGGATCCGAGCGTAGCTTTTGTCTGTTGCGGGTCAGCGACGGGGACGTTCGTGCGGGCCTGATGTGAGGCCCGCTCGAACCCGATCCGAGCGGCACTTATGTTCGGGGCAAGCGGAAGGGCGATCACGACTCCTCGGGCCCAATCGCTTGAGTTGTCTACGTCTTCGTTCGGTTTGGGTGATACTGATGATGACCTACCGGCAGCACTGAGGCCTGATCGCATGGGTTCCGCAACGTGGGTCGTAGCCGGTGACGAATTGTTCTGTCCCATCGCTGTGTGCCCGGCGCCTGGGCGAATCGTCCTGTTCGCGCGCGACCCATCTGGGAGGGTGATGCGCAAAGAGTACTGCGATGGGCAATGGACGGGAGCGCAATCTCTCGGCATTCCTGTCGCAGAGCGTGCCCAATCTAAGCGACGAGCGCCGGTCGATTGGCAGCTTGGTGCCTGCTTCAATGGCCAGGGCAGACTTGAACTGTTCGGTCGCAGTCCGGACGGCGCGCTCGTGCGCGCTGATGCTGGTAGCGCCTCGGCACTTTCATTCGAATATTTGGGCGCGCCGGCAGCTGGTAGGGGTAGCGTCTGGTTTCCTCTTGGGCTAAGCGGACCACCGGCGGCGTGCCCGGTCGGATCCGATCGTATTGACGTGTTTGCCCTCGGCCAAGGAGGTGACCTTTTGCACGTAGCCCGAGACGATCAGCGCTGGGGGGAGTTCGAGTCGCTTGGAACCGCGTCAATGCACCTCGTGGGTACCCGGGCCCAGCCAGTTCCGAGCTTGCCCATCATCACGGCCTGCGCAAACGGTAATCAGCGAGTCGCAGTATTCCTAACCGCTACGGTTGGTGCCCTATTGTTCAAGTGGTGGGACGGCCGGGTCTGGAGCGACTTCGTCTCTTTAGGTATGCCCGAAGTACATGACGAAGGCTATCCCGCGGTCACGGCTGCCAGCCGATTAACCGGCGCCCCAGCGGCCTGTAGTTGGGGGCCGAGCCGTCTTGATGTTTTTGCGCGTGGTCCTCGCGGCGAGCTGCTGCACAAGGCCTGGGACGGCCGCAATTGGAGTAGCTTTCTATCCCTTTGGATGCCAGTCGAGATCGAGAATGGTTGCGAACGCTCGGTGCCGCTCACAGGCGCCGTGACCGCATGTAGTTGGGGGAAAAATCGCGTAGACGTGTTCGCGACAGCGCTTAATGGGAAGCTATACCACGCCTGGTGGGACGGACGTTGGAAGCACGACTGAGGAATGAACGCGTACGTGCGTAGCAGCTCAATGAAGAGGCTCCTGGAAAGTGGAAGTCGACATGCTTTCACCGAGCGCGCTGGGGGTAATGAGACGTCTGTGGTGGTCTCTCGCAGGGTTGAAAGAGGGATTCTGGGAAACTCTTGGCTAAAGCCGCTTCGGCGCAATTGCGAGCGATTGTTAAACTGTTTCGGGCACAGTCTTGCGTCGCGGAGGAGGTAACGATGTGGCATGGACTCAGAATCTGTTTCGCGGGTCTGACTGTCGGCTTTTCCAGCGCCGTATGCACAGCGGAAGGCCAATTCGGGCGAGTACCATCCGGCGATCTGGACATCGAGGTGTCGGACGGACTCCTCACCGCAGATGTGAGCAACGTACCCGTTGCCGAAGTCATTCGGATTATCGGGGAAAGAGCTGGATTGAAAACCGTCGTAACCGGGGATATCGAAGTTGCGTTGACACGCAGGATCAGTAGGGTCCCATTGGCCGAAGGATTGCGGCGTCTCGTCGGTCGAAACCTCATCGTCATGATTCTTGGGCCCGTACCAAAAGACGGCGGAAGAAGGGCGTTGATAGAGGTTCGTGTCCACATTTCAGCAAACGGCCCGCCGCGGCGCAAACAAGCTGACCGCGACGAGGAATTGCTTTCAGCTCTTTCCCACCCGGACGCTGCTGTTCGCAGCGACGCTGTGCTTCAGCTCGAACAGATTGGCGATTTACCGGCAGCTGATTTGCTCGGTAGGGTCGCCTTGGAAGATCCTTCTGAAGCAGTGCGCGCGCGGGCGGTGGGAGTCCTCGGTCGGGTTGGCGGAGCGGAAGTTATGGGGGCGCTGGAGCGGGTCTTGCGGGACAGCGCACAAGTAGTTCGCGAACAGGCGATACTTGCTCTTGGCCAAATCGACGATGAGAACGCAGCCGAACTCCTCGGCGACGTGTTATTGAGCAACCCCGATCGTCAAATGCGCTTGGTAGCGGCTTGGGCACTCGGCCGCAAGGCGAGTTCGGTGGCAAAGGGCTTTCTAGAGGCAGCACAGAATGATGGTGATCCAGCGTTGCGTCGAGCGGTGTACCAAGGGCTGCGGCAGTCACTCTACGCCGCGCCTGGAGAATCGGCTGCAAATCCACCGTAGCGTGGTCTGGGACCATTGAGTTTCCGGGCAAGGGTGGGGGGCGATTGTTCAAGCGGTCGCGTGCCACACGTCTTCTTTGGACTGAGGTGGCTGTCGCCGCCCCGACTCGTCATCGTCGGTCAGGGGCGTCAGCAGGCGGGCGCGCCAGCGACCCTGAGCGTCAGCTTTGGGTCG
>JBJYXA010000117.1:0-27319 GCA_046259705.1 Caldilineaceae bacterium | reverse complement strand
GATATGGCCGCGTCGCCACGCTGGGCGAAGAGGTCAAGACGCCTTCGATCACGATCCCGCGCGCCATCATCGGGACACTGATTGTCTCCCTGCTCTTGTACTTGGGCGTCGCCGTGGTCGCCATCGGCAACGTTGGAACGAGGACGTTTGCCGACATGACGCTGGCCACGTCCGCCCCGCTCGAATACATTGCTTCGGCGTTTGCCGTACCCGGCGCCGGCCAAATTCTGGCCGCCGGTGCAATCTCTGCGATGCTCGGCGTCTTGCTCAATCTGTTGCTTGGGCTCTCACGCGTTTTACTCGCGATGGGGCGTAGGGGCGATATGCCGCCGGCCGTTGCACGGGTCAACCGAACCAGCGGGACGCCGGTAGTCGCCTTGGTCGTGATGGCCGTCGTCATTGCAGGGCTCGTGCTGTCCGGCGATATTCGGACAACATGGACGTTCAGCGCGTTCACCGTGCTTGTTTACTACGCTGTGACCAACTTGGCGGCGCTCAACCTGCCGCCGAAGCAGCGCCGTTACCCGCGAGCGATCGCGATTTTCGGCTTGATGGCATGCGGTTTCCTCGCCTTCTGGGTGCCGCTTGGCGTAATGGCTGCGGGCTTGGGTCTACTGGGCGTCGGGTTTGCCTGGCGCTTTCTGTACAGAAAATACCGATAAGGCACCCCATTCGGATTCCAAAGTCTCTTCTCCGCGAAAGCAGATTATCGCCCATGATCATTACGAGTATTGAGCCACGCGTCGTGCATGTCAATCACCGCGGCGACTGGGTGTTCGTCTGTATTCACACCGACACCGGTATCACCGGAATCGGAGAGGCCAGCCACTCCGGCAATGATGCGTTGCTCTTGGCCACGCTGCAGCACTATGAGTCTCTGATCTCCGGTGCGGACCCCTCCAAGATCCAGTCCATCCGGCAACGGCTCCTACGGTTGGAAGGCGGACGGATTTCCGGCACGGCGCTGAGCGGCATCGAGCAGGCGCTGTGGGATATTCTCGGCCAGATGCTTGAGACGCCAATTCACCAACTTTTCGGCGGCGCGCTGAACCACAGGTTGCGACTATACGCCAACATCAACCGTCACGTGCGAGACCGCTCTCCTGCTGGGTTTGCGCGTGCGGCCGCCCAAGCAGCAGATGAGGGCTTCACTGCGATCAAGCTGGCGCCGTTCGACGAACTGGTCAAGCCGGATCATGTGCGCACCGGGCCACACGCGGCATGGCATCCTGGAGTTGCTCGAGTGCGGGCCGTCCGTGATGCAGTGGGCGATGCGGTCGAGGTAGCGGTAGATTGCCACAATCGCCTAGACGCCGCAGAGGCGATGATCGTCGCCGATGCCCTGATGGATTGCCGGCTGTTCTGGTACGAGGAACCCGTGCATCACAGACAGGTGGACGACCTCGCCCAGATCACGCGGGCTGTCTCCATGCCCACGGCATCGGCGGAGAGTGTCTTTGGCGTCGAGGGATTTGCCCCGTTTCTGAGCGAGCGGGTCGTGGATGTACTCATGCCGGACGTCAAGCACGACGGCGGCCTGGCCGAGACAGCTAACATTGCGGCGGCGGCGCGCATGCGCGGGTTGGCGGTCGCACCCCATAACCCAGCCGGTCCTTTGGCCACTGCCGCCACTGCTCAGGTGATCAGCACCGCGCCAAACTTCTACATTCTGGAATACGCTTGGGGCGAAGTTCCATGGCGGTCGGAGCTCCTTTTGCCTGCCGAGAGAATCGAAGATGGCTGTCTCGTCGTGTCGGATCTTCCAGGGATGGGCCACCGGCTGAACGACGACGTAGTCTCAATGCACCTCGCCGCGAACGTCTCGTCCGCCGATTCTTCCAAGGTGCGCGAGATGTAGACGGATTGGCTGCAGGCAACGACACATTCGTGCACAAATTCTTGCGGTCCGCCTTGAGTTCGCCCCAGCGCTGTGATAGAATTCGCCGTCACAGATGAGTATTCGAAAATCCGCAATTTATCTATTATTAGTCGGCGTGCTGATGATCACGTTTGGCGCCGGCTACATTGCGTATCCGCTGCTTCACGGCACCACGCTTCCGTCCTCTTCCCATTTTCTACAGAACCTGGGCGGTCAGGACATGAACGTTTATTGGGAAGCGTGGAAGCTGCTTGACCGCGACTTCTATGGTGAAAAGCCGGACAGCGAGAGTCGCATGTATGGCGCAGTACGCGGCATGGTGGAGAGCTTCCACGATCCGTATACGTACTTCGTAGAGCCGGAAGCGCGCGAGCTAGAGCGCGATGAAATGCGGGGCAGCTTTGGCGGCATCGGCGCGGGAATCGAACAATCGGATGAAGGCTACCTCTTGCGCCCAAACCCAAACCAACCCGCCGAACTAGCCGGTATTCAGGATGGCGACCTACTTCTCATGATCGGGGACAAGGAGATTGGCGCAGATACGCCCCTTGACGAAGTGATACGGTTGGTACGCGGCCCTGTCGGCACGACTGTCACTTTGCTGATCCGGCGCACAGCTGAAGACGCGTCAAGTGAGGAACTGACCTTTCAAGTACAACGTGCGGAAATCGAAACGCCCAGTGTGCGGTGGCGGATTGCGGAGAGCGCAGCCCCCGGCCCGTCGGTGGGTTACATCGAGCATTCCGTATTCACGGAGCGCAGTCCTGAAGAAATGAGGCGCGCCATCGAAGAGCTGTCAGAACAGGGCGCCGACAGTTTCGTGCTGGACATGCGCGGCAACACGGGCGGTCTTGTCTCGTCCGCGCTCGCAATCGCCGACATGTGGCTGGACGAAGGTGTGATCCTGATCGAGGAAGACGCCGACGGCGAAGAGAAGGTATTTTCTGCCGAACCGGAGACTCTGCGCAGCGACGCTCCCTTAGTCGTATTGGTTGACGGCAATTCGGCGAGCGCCAGTGAAATCGTTGCCGGTGCCTTACGGGACAACGGTCGCGCCATTCTCGTGGGCCAGAAGACGTACGGCAAGGGCAGCGTGCAACTCGTCCACGAACTCTCAGATGAAAGCAGTCTACATGTGACCAACGCCCAGTGGCTGACGCCAGACCGGGTGCAAATCACGGGAATGGGGTTGGACCCCGATATTCCGGTTAATGAGGGCGACGACTCGCTGAAAGTGGCGGTCGCACAAGCACAGGGGCAAGCGCTGGCCCGGGCCGATACGCTCGAATCAGACGCTACAAATGCCGGCGCACCGGCGCTCCAATCCACCCCACATAGTGAATAACAGATGAAAAAACAACCTATTCCATTTTCGACTGTTGGACGACAGCCGATGGCGCTCGTTGCCGGATGTTTGGTCGCCATGCTATTGGTAGCCGTGTTTCTTGCCGGTTTGGGCGCCGGATTTGGCCTGGCACGCTTAAGCGCTCTGGAACCTCGCGTGCAAAACGCGTCCGCATCAATCGCTCCAGTTTTATATGAATGTGCTGAGGAACCGGACGGCGTTAGCGCCAACGAATTGTATCCGGAATTCAAGCTATTCTGGGAAGCGATGGACCTGCTGTATGGTGAATTCTATGGTAACCTGCCCAGCGCAGAGGATGCCGCCTACGAGTCCATACGCGGGGTGATCTCTCTACTGGACGATCCGAACACGTCGCTGTTGACGCCTGATGAGGCGGACTATTATCGTTCGAATGCCGAGGGCGAGTTTGAGGGGATCGGCGCCCGTGTGGGATGGAGTGAAGAGGCCGATACGTTGGTCATCACCGAACCATTCGAGAATCAGCCGGCATGGCGGGCTGGACTGCGCAGAGATGACCTGATTTTGGAAGTTGACGGTGAGCGTGTCGTAGGCATGGGACTCCCGGCAGCGGTGCAACTCATACGCGGCCCTGAGGGCAGCAGCGTGGTGCTCACAGTGCAGAGCCCAGGTGATGCGGCGGCGAGGGACGTCGAAATCATTCGTGAGAGCATCGACGTTCCCACAATCAGTACGGCGACTTTGGGGGATGCGGACGACGTGGCGTACATCCGGCTGAACGCATTCAACGGCAATGCTGGGCAACTCATACGGGAGTCAGTGCGCGACGCAATGCGGCGCAGCCCACGGGCACTCATCCTGGATCTGAGGGGCAATAGCGGCGGTCTGCTGCGAGAAGCGGTTAAAGTCGCGAGCACATTTCTCGAGGATGAGGTCGTACTTTTTGAACGTTTCAAGGACGGCGAGATAGAAACGTATCGCACGGAAGGACACGCCGTATCGGAGGAGGTACCACTCGTCGTCTTGGTTAACGAGGGGAGTGCGAGTGCATCCGAAATCGTGGCCGGCGCCTTACAGGACCATGGCCGGGCCACGTTGATAGGAACCAAGACTTACGGCAAGGGATCAGTTCAACTGCCACATACGCTCTCCAATAACGGAATTCTGCGTGTGACTGTGGCGCGATGGTTGACGCCCAATGAAAGAAGCATCGACGGTATCGGGCTGCAGCCGGACATCATGGTGGACGTGGAGACAAGTGACCACGGCGACACAGAAGACCCGCAGTTGGCCGCCGCACTCCAGTACATACGAGAAGAGTACACCAGTGAACGTTTGGATAATCCATAGAGATGGCAAAGAAAAACAAGGACGCAGCACAACAGAGCGGGCCGCGCACAGTGGCAACCAACAGAAAGGCGCGCCATGAGTACTTCATCGAAGATACACTTGAAGCCGGCATCGCGCTGACGGGGACGGAAATCAAGTCGATACGGGCGGGACAGGTCAGTCTTCAGGAGGGCTTCGTGATGGTACGCGACGGCGAAGCGATTCTGATGAACGTGCATATCGCGCACTATGAACAAGGCAACCAGTTCAACCACGACGAGAAGCGTCCGCGCAAGCTCCTTCTGCACAAACGTGAGATAAACAGACTTCATGGCCAGGCGACACAACGAAACTGGACCATCGTTCCACTTCGCATGTATATAACGAGTCGTGGCCTTGCGAAAGTCGAAATCGCCCTTGTGCGCGGCAAACAGCTGCATGACAAACGCCAAACCATCGCTAAGCGAGACAGCGAGCGGGAGATGCGCAGAATAGTGAAAAACGCATACTGATGTCCGCTGAGACTTCCAGAATCGGCGCAAGTGTGTCGGACCGTGCGGACCTGCTCCTCCTCCTCTCGGTGACCCTGCCCCCGATCGCCCTGAACGTTTTCGGCCCTTTGGTTGACGAGGTGACGATCGAAACGACGTATGGAACGGTCGGCCCTATTGGATTGCGCGAGCGAGAAGACGGTCGCGCCGTGTGGGTGGAACCGTATTCGGGGGGGCCGCGTCGAACCGATCCCCGCGCGACCATCATCGCCGCGGCGCAACTTGGTTCGCGGCAGATCTTGGCGTGGGATACGGCAATTGCCCTTGATTCGGAATTGCAGCGCGGCCAAGTCGCGATCGTAGGGGACTATATTGACTGGACTTGCCGGTCACGAAGCACGTTCTCGCGCAGCGATACGCCGAGCGAACAGATTGCGTTCGTATCACGGCGTCCGGCTTTTTGCACACGGATGACGGATGCGCTTCGCCAGGCCTTGCCTGATGCAGCGGACGTCGTCTATTTGGCCGTGGACGGACCGCGCAGGGAGACTGCAGCGGAAGCGCGCATGATGCGAGCTTGGGGCGCGGACGTGACCGGACTAAACCTTGTACCCGAAGTGTCGCTGGCGCAAGAAGCGGGCATTTGCTTTGGCGGTATGGTCACAATTGCGGATTTGGCTGCGGACCAGGCCCAGCCCCAGGCCCACGGTGAAGTGCGAGCATCACTCGGCGCGGCGCTGTCCGTGCTGCCCGCCTTGATCGATGAGTTGAGTTTGCCCGGCGAATGTCTTTGTGCGACTACGGTTGGGTAAATGAGACTGGCCATGCCCGTACAACTTTGTTACGACATGGAACTGTGCAGCACATAAGGAAGTGGATCGTACTATGAGCAAACCCCATGATTTCGAACTCGTGAGGGAAACGACCGTTTCGGAACTCGAGACTCGCGCCCGTCTCTTTCGACACCGGCGCACGGGCGCTGACCTGCTATCCCTCTGTAATGACGACGAGAACAAGGTCTTTGGCGTCACATTTCGCACGCCTCCCCCAGACTCAACCGGAGTGGCCCACATTCTGGAACATTCTGTCTTGGGAGGGTCTGAAAAATACCCGCTGAAAGAGCCTTTCGTACAACTCATCAAGGGGTCGCTCAAGACCTTTCTCAACGCATTCACCTACCCGGACCGCACGGTGTACCCGGTGGCAAGCCAAAACCTCCAGGACCTGTATAACCTGATGGACGTCTATCTGGATGCCGTCTTTCATCCGCTGATTACGCCGGAACACCTCATGCAGGAGGGCTGGCACTATGAGTTGGAGAGTGTCGATGCGCCGTTGACCTATAAGGGCGTAGTCTTCAACGAAATGAAGGGCGCCTATTCGTCGCCGGACAGCGTCTTGTATCGCGTGAGCCAGCAGATCACTTTTCCGGACAACGCATATGGCAGAGATTCGGGCGGTGACCCAAGCGTCATTCCGCAGTTGACGTACGAAGATTTCAAGGCCTTCCATCAAAAGTATTACCAACCAGGCAACGCGTTGTTCTTCCACTATGGCGACGATCCCGAAGAGGAGCGTCTGCGGCGGATTGACGCCGCGCTCGAAGGTTACGGCCCGGCACAGATCGATGGGCGCGTGGCATTGCAACCCATGTTCGACGCCCCGGTATCGATGGTACAGCCGTTCGATTCCACGGAAAACGGAGAAACCAGCCAGCACGGCATGCTAATGGTTCGCTGGCTACTGCCGGAGTCAACTGATGAAGAGTTAGTGATGGGTCTCAGCCTTCTTTCGCATGCACTGCTGGGTACGCAGGCGTCGCCTCTGCGCAAACGTCTGATCGACTCCGGTCTCGGCGAAGAGGTGACAGGGGGCGGCGTGAGCACCACGCTGCGACAGATGACCTTTTCTTGTGGACTTAAGGGCATCGATCCGGATAGTGCTGACGCCGTAGAAGCGCTGATCCTGAGTACTCTCGAAGAATTGGGGCGTGACGGCATCGAGTCCGACATGGTCGAAGCGTCATTCAACAGCATCGAATTCGCACTGCGCGAAAACAATACCGGCTCCTTTCCACGCGGGCTCGGGCTAATGCTGAGCGCTATGCGGGGATGGCTGTATAAGGATGACCCAATTGCGCCGCTTGGCTATGAGGCGCCCTTGACCGCTGTGCGCAAGCGGCTAGACGAGGGACCGGGCTATCTGCAGCGCCTGATTAAACAGTATTTGCTGGAGAACAGACATCGCACAACAGTCTTGCTGCGTCCCCAACAAGGTCTCAATCGAGAGAAGGAGGCGGCGGAGCGCTCTGAGCTGGACGCCCTGCGCAAGAAGATGGACCCACAGGACCTGAAGCGCGTCGTGGAGGCGACACAAGCCCTGCGCGAGCGTCAGGAGCGTCCCGACTCGGCGGAGGAGCTGGCACTGTTGCCGTCGCTCACGCTTGCGGACCTCGAACCATCCATCAAGCCAATCCCACTGGTGCGGCACGAGGTGAAGGGCAGCATGGTATTTACGCATGACCTGTTCACCAATGGGATTGTCTATCTCGACGTTGGCTTTGACCTGCACCAGGTTCCAGGGCAGCTACTGCCATACGCTAAGTTGTTCGGGCAAAGCCTGCTACAGATGGGCACTGAGACGGAAGATTACGTCAAGCTTTCGCAACGAATTGGAAGGCTGACGGGTGGCATCTATGCTACGAGTTATCTATCGGCTGCCTACAATGATACCGGAGATGCCCGTGATGTTGCGCAGATTTTATTGCGCGCCAAGTCTACGGCCACACACGCTGTTGACATGCTCGACATCCTTCATGATGTGTTAAGCACGGTGCGTCTGGACAACGCCGAACGATTCCGACAGATTGTATTGCGGACCAAAGCGAACCTGGAGTCGAGTCTGGTACCGAGCGGGCATTCCGTCGTCGATGGCCGCTTGCGATCGGCCTACACGGTTTCCGATTGGGCGTCGGAACAGATGGGCGGCATCGCGTATCTGCGCACATTACGGAGGCTTGCGGAGCAAATCGAGGCAGACTGGAGCGGTGTGTTGGAGAAGCTGGAAGAGGTGCGGCAAGCTCTAGTCAACCGCAACGCCATGCTATGCAACATCACGACAGACGCGGGCACATGGCAAGCCTTCGAACCGCAGCTCGCAGAATTTATCGAGGGGCTTCCCGGCCGGCCGCCACAACTTTCGTCATGGGAACTGCCTGGAAAAAGCGGCAACGAAGGCCTAACGCTGCCGGCGCAAGTCAACTACGTTGGCAAGGGCGCCCCGTTGTACAACCTTGGCTACCGGTTGCACGGGTCAATCAGCGTGATTGCGAATTATCTGCGCACGGGTTACCTGTGGGACAGGGTGCGCGTTCAGGGCGGCGCGTACGGCGCCATGTGTCGATTCGGCAGGCAATCGGGCGTGCTTACGTTCTTATCCTACCGGGATCCGAACCTGTTGGCCACGCTGGACGTTTATGATGGGGCGGCCGCTTTCCTGCGCAATGCGCCGTTGACGCAGGACGAACTGGAGAAGAACATCATCGGGGCGATAGGGGCGCTGGACGCGTACCAGTTGCCCGACGCCAAAGGCTATACGTCCATGGCGCATGCGCTGACAGGAGAGACGGACGAGCGGCTACAGCGTTATCGTGATGAGGTGCTGAGCACCACCGTGGCCGACATCCGGGCGTTCGCCGACGTACTGGACGAGGTAGCCGCCGAAGGGCGCGTGGTCATTCTGGGCGGTGAGGATGCCGTCACGTCGGCGGAGGACGACGCCGATCTCCAGATCGTTGAGCGGGTTCTGTAGAGTAGGCGCCGGCCCACGCTTGCTCGCCTTGAGAGCAAACTCGCGAACGTACAGCAAGTGCTGCCGGTTTGAGCCTGGATAGTAAACCAGACCACTAGCAGGCGGTCAGCACGTCTGGTATACTCCGGATAGAGTCATTCAGGAGATAAAGAATTGAACGCAAATTGGAGCCGTAACGCATTCGTCTACCTCTTGATCCTGGTAGCGGCTGCGGCGCTTTTCTTCAATCTATATAGCGCGGACGAACCGCCTCCCCAAATCAACCTGAGCCAGCTCGCAGCAGCCATCGAGAACGGCAGAGTGCAGTCGATCACCGTGGATGACGCGGACGTTACGGTCGTGCTGGACGATCCGCAGAATCCTTCCGTGGCGCGGCGAGAGGGGAATATACCGCTGACCGAGACCTTAACCGGGCTTGGCGTTACGCCGGAGCAATTGGCGAACGTGAAGATCGTCTATGAGGCGCCAGGCAATTCAGGCAACTGGCTGGCTCTGCTGGTCAATCTCTTGCCCTTGCTGTTCATCGGGGGTCTATTCTTTATTCTCTTCCGGCAAACGCAGGGGAGCAACAACCAAGCGCTGTCGTTTGGCAAGAGCCGCGCCCGCCTGTTCACTGGCGATACCCCAACGGTCACGTTCGACGACGTTGCGGGTTCAGACGAGGCAAAACAGGAACTGCAGGAGGTAGTCGAATTCTTGCAGGAGCCGCAGAAATTCGCGGCATTGGGCGCACGCATTCCCAAAGGCGTGTTACTTGTGGGGCCACCGGGCACCGGCAAGACGCTGATGGCAAAAGCGGTCTCGGGCGAAGCCGGCGTTCCCTTCTTCAGCATTTCAGGTTCTGAGTTTGTGGAGATGTTCGTGGGCGTAGGCGCAAGCCGGGTACGCGATCTGTTCGAACAAGCGAAGCGCAACAGCCCATGCATCATCTTCATCGACGAAATTGATGCGGTGGGTCGATATCGGGGGACCGGGCTGGGAGGTTCCCACGATGAACGGGAGCAGACGCTTAACCAGATTCTGGTGGAGATGGATGGGTTCGGCACTGACACCAATGTGATCCTGATCGCAGCTACAAACCGACCTGACATCCTCGACCCGGCGCTGCTGCGGCCTGGCCGCTTTGACCGCCGTGTCACCATGGATCGGCCCGATGTCAGAGGCCGGCGTGCGATCTTGGACGTGCACGTGCGCGGCAAGCCGATGGCCACCGACGTGGATCTTGATGCGGTGGCAAAACAGACACCGGGATTCGTGGGCGCCGACCTGGAAAACGTTGTCAACGAGGCGGCAATCCTTGCCGCACGGCGCAACCTGCGCGCCATTGGCATGGCGGAGCTGCAAGAAGCGGTCGAGCGAATCGGTATGGGCGGGCCGGAGCGTCGCAGCCGCCTGATGTCTGATCAGGACAAGCAGGTCATTGCTTATCACGAGGCAGGGCACGCGGTCGTCTCACGGCTGTGCGAGCATTCAGACCCCATTCAGAAGATCACCATCATCCCAAGAGGCGGAGCCGGTGGCTATGTCTGGCAAGTGTCCGAGAAAGACAGGGTACTGGTCGGGCGTTCTTATTACGTGGACAACATCGCGGTGGCTTTGGGCGGGCGAGTTGCCGAAGAAATCGTCTTTGGCGATATTTCCAATGGCGCCAGCCAGGACATCCAACAACTCACCACGACGGCGCGTTCGATGGTTACGCGCTTCGGTATGAGCGAAAACATGGGGCCATTGCAGTTTGGGCAGCAGGATGAGATGGTTTTTCTAGGCCGAGAACTTGCCGAGCAACGCGATTATAGCGAAGAGGTGGCTGAGCAGATCGACGACGAGGTGCAACATATCGTCAATGACGCGTACCGGCGTGTACGGGGCATGCTTAGTGCGAACCGCGACAAGCTTCACGCCGTGGCCGAAGCGCTGCTGGAACGGGAGACGCTAGACCGAGACGAATTTGAAGCCGTGTTCACCGGCGCATAGCAGAAGGTGCTCACTTCAGGACGATGGTTGGTGGCGGCACCTTATCTTACTGTAAGAGCCGCACCACGGTGAACGGATGTGCCTACCCGCGTCCGTCGTCATGTCGACAGGAAATCATCGGTTCCGTGGTCCATTCCGAGATATCAATTAACGAGGCCGTGTCGTTCGTGACACGGCCTGTCGTTTTCCAGTGAATTTGGTGATACCTGCGAGGTCTAGAAGAGGTCATCCGCCTCTTGACCATCTTCATCATCTTCGATAAGTACTTCCCGACCCTGTCCACCGCCCATATCCGGCCCCACAATGCCTTCGGACTCAAGCTGTTCCATGAGCCTAGCTGCCTTGGGATAGCCCAAGCGCAACTTGCGTTGCAGCATACTCGTGCTGCATGTCTTCATCCCGCGCAGAAGGTCGACGGCATCGAGGACAAGCTCATCCTCCTGATCCATGCGGTCCATAAGGCCATTCCAGGGCGGCACGACGGCGTGCGCCGAACCCTCTTGGTTGCGCCAGTAGGCGACCACGCTGTCGATCTCCTGGTCCGAGACGTAACAGCCCTGCAGTCGAAAGAGTTTCGCTGCATCCGGTCGCATGAGTAACATATCGCCCTGACCGAGCAAGCGTTCCGCGCCGGGCTGGTCCAGTATGACGCGGCTGTCTACCTGGCTCGTCACGGCAAAGGCGATGCGAGAGGGAAAATTCGCCTTGATCACGCCGGTCACCACATCAGTGCTGGGCCGCTGTGTGGCCAATATGAGGTGAATGCCCGTAGCACGCGACATCTGAGCAAGACGACATACCTGGCGTTCTATGTCTTCGGCCGCCGTCATCATGAGGTCTGCGAGCTCATCCACGACCAGCACGATGTACGGGAGTGGTTGCAGGTCGGATTTCTTGCCCTGTTTGCGCACCATCTCATTGTACGCAGTAATATTGCGAGCGCCGACGCTTCGGAAGAGCCGGTAGCGGTCGTCCATCTGCAACAACAGCCAGGTTAGGGCGCCCATGACCTGGTCGGTCTCCGTAATGACCTTGCCGATCAAGTGCGGAATGCCGTTGTAGCTGGGCAATTCCACCATTTTGGGATCGACGAGTATCATTTGGAGCGACTCGGGGCCATGCTGCATGAGCAAGCTGGTGAGGATGGCATTGATGCTGACGGATTTTCCAGACCCCGTCGCGCCGGCGATGAGCAGATGTGGCGCAGTGGCCAGGTCCATGGCAACGGGCGAGCCGGAAGTATCGCGGCCCAGGCCCATCATGAGCTGTGCGCCGGGCTTCTTCATGGCCTTACTTTCGAGAATTCCGCGCAACGACACCAGCGATTTGACCGAGTTGGGCACCTCGATCCCCACGTAAGGCCGTCCGGGGACAGGCGCCTCAATGCGTACGGACTTGGCAGCCAGCGCAAGCGCAAGGTCATCGGCCAGATTCGCGATACGATTGACACGAACTTTTCGTCTGCCGGTAGATTTCTCCAGATAAAGCGGCTCCACTCCGAATTGCGTTACGGTTGGACCGCTCTCAACGTGAACCACGCGCACGGGCACGTCGAAGTCTGTGAGCGTCTGTTCAATTGTCTGCTCCAGCGCCCCCACGTTGACGCTGCCGTATTCGCCGACGTCTGCGTTCAACAGGTCCAGCGGCGGCAGTGCGCTGGCCGGTCGCAGAGAGGCGCTCGAGGACCTGCGCGAACGCTTCGACGGCTTGGCGGCTGAGGTTTGGGCGACAACTTCTGCAGTTGGAGAAGTCACGGTACGTACGGATTTAGCGCTCACCGGTACTGCCTGTGCGCGTGATGGAGCCGGACCAGTCGCCTGCGGCGGGACGAAATTGGGAGCAGTCGCGGTTCCGGAACCGGCGCGTCCCCAGGTCAGATATCGCCTGAGCGCTGGATGCTCGTCGAGGAACCAATACCAGTACAGGAATATGACGGGCATGGCACGCCTTGCGTATACGGCGGCGAAGAGAAGGGGTGAAAAACGAACCACCGTATACACGCCCAGAATGCCCGCCGACACCACGATCGCCAGGGCGATTTCTTGGCCAAACGCTGACGTGAGCAAGCCACCGATGGTCATCCCGATGAGGCCGCCATTGCTGCCGTCTGCCCGCTGGCTCCAGTCCAGCTGCGGGTTGTTGACGACAAACGTGCCCACAGCAAGCGCCAGGAGCACCAACTCGGCGCCGATAAGGGCTTCGGCGCTCCAATAGCCCAAACCTCCGCCCGGGATCCGTTCGCGCAATACAAGCACGGCACCGGCAACGAGCAGTCCGAAGCCGATCAAGGGCGCTGTCCAGCCTGCTATCTGAACCAGCCAGGGAATACTTTCTTCAGCGCGCAGGGAAAATAGCGCGAGGAGGCCGGCAAGGAATATGGCGACACCCGCTATCTCGTCGCTGAAGTTGTTTCGTACATCGCCTAGCAGCGATGGAAACTGCTCGGCGCGCATTTGTGATCTTGCCATAAGGTTATTGTGACAGCGACCGATCTATTGGTCAGAACGCCAAGTACGTCTCATTCTGAGAGCAATGAACAATCTCGCCATACAGTAGCAGAGATGCTTCGCTTCGCTCACATGACCTTGTAACGACCTGGCCGAACAAACCACTTATGCACGTAACGCAATTCAGCACTCGATACGTACGTGCCTGCTTGCGGCGAATACGTCCAGCAAAACCGGCGAACTAGAGCTGGAGGCGGCGCCGCAGTGTCGCTGTCACATCTCCTTTTCCGGCAACGGCGCGCGCTCAGCCGAGTTCACACTTTCCGAATTCTCCGCTTCGTCAGCAGGATTCCTTTCTTCGTCGTCCGAATCGCGCAGAGCCCTGGCCTGTCCAGGCACGTCCTGACGTTCCATTTCGGCGAGCACCTGCGCGACTTGACCGACGGCAATTCGTTGCTTCCTGTAGAGGTCACTTTCGCTGATCGCCAACCTGTCGGCAATCTCGCGCACCCTGCGACCCTGGATGAAACGCATATCCAGAATATTGTACAGCAGCCATTCCGGCCTACTGAGATTCGGCGCGCCATCCGGCTTCATGCGGGTGATGGCGGATTCGAGTACCTGGCGCAACGCCTTGGTCGGGTTCTCGTCGCATTCATCCATGGCGCCGTCAACGATCCTGAGCTGCACCAATGGACTACGCGAAAGCTTTGGCCCACCCCAGTAGTGTCGCAATGCATCCTTGACCCACGCCTCGAATTCCGGGCTGTGGATGGGACTAGGGTTCAGCAGAGCGTCGGCGGGCCGGGTCTCGCTGTCGTCAGCCGAATACGGAACTGCGTGCCGCAATTGCTGGATGCGCTCCACGTCCGGAATGATGCGTTGGAGCACGACGAAAACACCCCGTTGTAGTTGCCGATCCATGAGCGCACGGGCGACGTTGTCGACCATGCGACCCAGAAGCTCACCTTCCTCTGGGCTCAGAACAGGCGCTTCCGTGCGGGCCTGCACGCCCAAAAGTCCAAGCGCTTTCGCGTTTCCGTTACCATCCGGCTCCAAGAGCGGCCATACCCAGAAACCTCGATGTGACAGAGGTCGCACAGTTTCCGTTCGTCGTACGGCCCTGGACAGCGCCTCATTCCAATCCGCTACCTCCGTAACCGTGTGTCGCGTTTCGGAAGGTCCGACAACCGACTCTAAGACGAGGTCGGCACCGGATACGGCTGCCACGAAACCTGATGAGACCCGCAAGAATTCACAGAGCGCCACCAGGTTGTTGTCCAAATATTGGCGGAGATCCGTCGTCGTCAACAGACGGCGATCCAGTTCGCGCAGCCACGCGATCTCCTCGCGATCCTCTCGATATACTAGACGGTCGACTAGCGATTTCGTTACGCTCAAAGCAAGCTGGCTCGAGACAATGATGATGACAATGACGCTGAACAGAACGACGTCACGAGGGAGCCCCAACAACGTCTCTACCTTCGGAATGGTCAAAATGGCCAGGATCACTAGGATCGCAACGACCGGGCCGCGAATGAAGAAGCGCAACATTCGGTAGCGCACAACGCGGTCCGGTGTTAGCACGCCGAAGTAAGCCACCGAATAGCTCATGATAGGCAGCATCACGGCGACCATAGTGTTGACGATGAGCGCGATAAGCAGTATGAGGTTGCCGAACTCCGCTCCGTTCAGCCGGTCTGCCCCCACGATAAGGTACGGGAATGTACCGATGCTCGGCGCAGCAATGCCTACGAACAAATACGTCATCCGTTTGCGCGTGCCGGGCGCAAGACTGCGCTGCCGGGCTTTCCAAATATTTCCCATCGACAGAATCGAAGAGAGAATGAAGAATATGGCGAACGGCCAGAAGAGTGGGCCTGGCTCCAGATAGCTTATGGGAGGTTTGAAATGTACTGCCTGTGCGATCATCGGCGTGAAGAGCGCAAGGATCGCGCTTGCGCCTGAGATCACCATAATGATGGAACCGAGCAAAGCGCGACGTCCAAGGCGAAAGTTTGTCGTTCGCAATACCGCTGCCGAAAATTGATAACTGGAAGCAGGAAGGAGTGCAATACCCAACCACTGCAATCGCAGCCAACGAGCCGCCGATTCAGCGCTGACGACCCCGTCCAGGGCGACATCACCGGAATAGACAAGCGCCACACAGAAGAGCAGGAATGCGAACCAACGAGCTACGCTGCTGCGAAAATTGTAGGTGAGCGTGTACGCCAGCAGCGAGAAGGCCAGAATAACAACGACCGACGACAACGCAACGTTGAAAAAGGATAGCAACTCTGTGGCGGTCAAATCAAGCACGACAATTTCCTCAACTTACCCACTCCACATCTTCATCGACGACCACCCACATCTTACGCCTCTTGTGCAGCTCCAAGCGAAAACCACCGCCAACGTTTGGTGTACGACGAATGTGCATGTGCACTTCGGCTTCCTGCAACGTGTGAAACTCCACCGGCTCCATCTCGATCATGGGGCCATCGGCGGGAGGAGCGGGTTCGTCGGGCATGAGCCAAAACGTATCGCCCGCGAATCCCAAATCACCGTGCACCTCCGCTGCGTGGCAGCGTATGCGCAACTGAGACGGATGGCCGTCCGGGTTCGGTTCCAACCGCCGCTCTAGGCCGAGCTTGTGCACCAGTGCCGTTCGCCGGATCCGAATCGTGTCCGGTTCCTGCGGATCGTCGCTGCGGTAGTAGCGAGCCAAAGCGTAGGTGGGCCCGAAGGCATTCTGCTCCCCCAGCAGTCGCAGCAACTCCTCTCGGACGCCGTTCCACTTATAGCGCCACTCCTTCGATTCTACCTGATCGCCGAACTCAAACAGATCGACGGTTGCCTCGGCGCCCAGCCGGCTGAGAATCGCTACAGGCGGCAGATAGGTCGGATCACGCTTGAGCTGGTCCAGCAGCATCGTGGGTGTAGACTCCGGTTCGTCCGGCGTGATGAATGTGCGCCGCGTGCTGAGCGCCAGTATTAGGCCCAGCCCGAATGCTACAACCAGCAGCGTGACGAGCGTCCATGCGACCAAATCCATGGAGTCCAAGATCCGGCCAGAGGACGGAATTTGGTCAAGGTCGAGGCGTTCCAGCAGATCTTTGAGTAATTCCGATACGTCTGGCATAGCTCAGGCGACAACGACAAACGACGACGGACCGGGAGGCAAGGTCAACTTTGCGCGTGATTTCGACGCCTTTTTGGCGACACGATCCGAAACAATCAGGAGCGATTCCCGGTATGTACCAGCTTCTGTTTCGGCCCATTCTACCATAGGCAGTCCGCCGTCCAACGTCTAAGAGAACACATCTTCGTCACCCATTTGCACGGGCAGAAGCGGCAGCGTATTCCGACACCAGGACTCCCGTCCAGCATCTGAAAGGAGTCCCGGTTACGCTATCTCTGCCGTCATATTTTGGCTGACTAGGCTTCTCTGGAGTCTTGGATGACTTCGTGGATTTCCAGCACGCTTGGCCCGGTGAAGGCTTCCTTGGGCAGCGAACCGGACCTGGCATGGCCCTTCGTGAAGGCGTCGGAATGAGTCCACGCTTCAAAGGCCTCGCGGTTTTCCCAAAAGGTCAATACTACATACGGGGCTTCCGGCTCTGTCGGGCGCAGGACGAGGTTCGCCTGGAAACCTTCCATATCGTCGACAAGACCCGCCCGATGGCGAAATCGTTCCTCGAACTGCTCGGCGTAATCCGGATGTACATAAATTCGGTTGGCAACGGTGATCATCGATATTCTCCTTGTATGACATGACCCACAACTTATCCATGCCAGGATGGACTATTTTGGGTCCAGTACATAATTTGGCGCGCGTCGCGACAGGTCAATTTTACCTAATACGACTCGCTACGTATTGTTAGGCTCAATCCATCTGCTGGAAGTTCATCATAGACAAGCCGGAGCTCGTCTTGGCTCATCCATCCGGCAAGAATCAACGGTTTCACCGCCTGGATCCGCTGTAGCGCAGGAAGAATCTCTTGCAGAGGTGGTCCCGCGGGCTGAAGGTCCAGCGTCACCTGAATCGCATGCGGAAGCTCCTGCCCAAGAAGTACCTCCAGCGTATGAAGCGATTTGGAGTGAATGTGCTGGATAGAGTAATCCACCGATTGCCAGATTCGCATGTCGTTGGGCAGAAACCATTCCTTGTAGTGGGCCGGTGACAGAAAGGCGGTAGCATCACACTGGTTGCGTACCACCGTTCCGGGAGACCAGATACCAAATGGATTCACGTAGCCGCCATTGACAAGCGGTATGCGCATGAGCTGAGCATGCAATACGTCAATAAAAAGGTCCGTAACAGCTTCAAGAAAGCGCCTAAGTTCCCGGGGATGGTCATAGATGGAGAGGCACATCAATTCCGGCCCTAGCACGGCTTCAGCAAGATCAGTCGGGCCGCGCATCAATGTCTGCGTTATGGCGTGTCTGCCTCCGCGGCGCTCCGCCAGAAGGTCGACAAGAGCCATGAGCAGATCGAACCAAGCCTGATCAAAGTGCGGTGCGTCGAAGTCCCAATCTTCCCAGCTGTGGATGTGAGCTCTGGCGCGCATGCTGCCGCCCTGAATAGTGGTTCGGACTGGCACGCCAAGGATCGCCTCTACCCACGGTATCGGCGTGTAGGGATCACTATGCTGAAACTGGTCGCCGACGGTATCTATGGGACCGGGGCCGAGATCGTCACCGACGATTCGATCAATGTCGACCATTTCCGGCGTTAGGTCGACGTCTTCGTCCGCGATGGAGCCGTCAGTCAGTGGCAGCCATAGACGCCCCAGCTGTAAAACATGTGGTGAGGCTACGAGCAACCCCTTTCGCTGCCACCATTGCTCGTGGCGTGTGAGGAGCGAAGCGCCTACCGCATCGAGAATAGCTGTACTTGGTTTCGACATTACATTGCTCCGCCGCTGTGGATAACATACTAATCTGCATGATAGCATACGGCCCAACCGTACCCACAGGGCCATTGGCTATGGATTGGCCGATGGTCTTGGTTCGTGGCAGAATTGAAGCCCACGAACAGCGCACGCCGTCTGCGAAAACTTCGACGGAGTTCGCCGTACGCCAAGAAGATGCATAGGAGAAGTACGACAGAATTGACACCGTTTCGAAAGGAGCAGGACGATGTGGGATGCAGTATTGCTCGTTTTGTGGAGAATATTCCTAGCAGCCGTAATCCTAATTGCAGGCTGGATCGCCACCAAGATTATCGTACGACTCGCAGAGCGCTACCTCACGCGCGCCAAGATAGACACATTGCTCGTCAATTTCGCCTGCAGCGTTCTGAATTGGACGCTACTCGTTGTTGTCGTGATCGCCGCGTTAAGTACCCTAGGCATTGACACAACTGCGCTCATCGCGCTGCTGGGCGCCGCCGGTATCGCCATCGGCATTGCGCTTCAGGATTCGTTGAAGAACTTCGCATCAGGTGTGTTGCTTATCATTTTCCGACCATTTTCTGTGGGTGATTCTGTAGAGGCCGCCGGCACTAGCGGTATCGTGGAGGAGATCACTTTATTCACCACGATGATGCGCTCGCCGGACAATCGCTCCGTCATCGTGCCCAACGGGGCGATCTACAGTGACACCATCACGAACAATACGGCGCGAGACACACGTCGCGTGGACATGGTGTTTGGCATCGGTTATGAGGACGACATGCGGCAGGCACGCGACCTAATGATGGAGATCATCAAGTCCGACGAGCGCGTACTGAGCGAACCGGCTCCTGCCGTGGTGCTCGGCGAGCTGGCCGACAGCAGCGTGAACTTCAATGTGCGTCCCTGGTGCAGGACCGAGGACTACTGGGATGTGATGGCGAGTATCACGGAGAAGATCAAGCTAGCGTTCGACGACCATGGCATCTCGATTCCGTACCCGCAAATGGACGTGCATGTGGCCGATTCGGGTACACCGCTGAACGGACAACAGAGTACCTGAGCAAACCTCTAGTCTGGCAAACGACAGTGCCGACCCGTCCTGCGATTCCTGCGTTGCCCTCCATAAATAGAGGCCTTGGGTCCTAGCGATGAACGGCAGTGAAGAAGGCTTCTCGGTGATCGCCGAGGGCGTTGGCGTTGGAAGTCCAATCCCAACTGGCTGGACTCCCCTGCCAGCGTGCGACTGCTTCGTATTGGCCGGCTTGACCGGCGTGGGCAAGTCCACGGTGTTGGCTCTGTTGGCGGCGCAGTTGCCCCACGCAAGGTTATTGCCGGATCGACGCGAAATCACGGATAAGCTCATGATTCCATATGTACAACGGCAAAATGGGGCACCTATTTTGCCGTTGAAGGACCGCGCAGAACGGTTCGATGCTACGCGCCAATATCGAGAGCAGTTTCCCGGAGGCATGGCGCATGCACTGAGCGAACTCGCCGTGGCACCTACGGCGACGTCCGAGCTGCTGATATTCGATGGTCTGCGCGGCGAGAACGAAATCCGGCACGCGGCCGCGTCGTTGCCTAATGCTCGATTTCTAATGCTGGATGCGCCGGACGCTGTACGGATCTGGCGTCTCCTTGGACGGCAGGAGTCATTCGATCGAATGGGCGCCAAGTCTTCCGAGGAGATCCTGGCACGCGGTGGCGCGCTTTCGCTGGCCTCCATGGGCGTGCCTGAACTGGTCGAAATCCTCGATTTGGACCAGCAGCAGCAATTGTTGAACTGGATACAAGAGGGCCAGGTGTCTGTCGACGAGCTGGCCGCCAAGGCACGCATCATCATTGCAGAGCGGCGCAACTACGATCCGATTGCTACTCGGAAGGCGCTGTCTACCTATGCGGGCGATCGCTCACTCGTCGTGGACACTGCGTCGGCTACACCGGCAGAGATCGCAAACGTCACCGTAGCTTGGCTGCGTGACACCTCGCTGGGCCGAACTCTCAGATGACTAAATAGCGGATCCCAAGATGCTCACCATCGCTCAACTAGAGACCAAAGTTTTCCGGCTGCCGATGCGCGGGGCACTACAGTGGGGCAAGAGCAGCCGGTTGTCCGAATTGCGCCATGTACTGGTGCGCGTGTGCCTGAGCGACGGCGCCGAGGGATACGCCGAGGCGCCCCCTCGACCGACTATCTACGGTGAAACGCCTTCCACTATCATGGCCATCATTTCCGAGGAGATGGCTCCGCGCCTCCTGGGAATGTCCGTAGAAGCCGATGACGGTGAAGATCCGCGCCTTTGCGGGAACCTGTTGCGCGTCCAGCAGAAGCTACACGAGGTAAAGAACAATCATGCGGCCCGAGGTGCGTTGGACATTGCAATCCACGCGGCTGTGGCACAACATCGCGGCCTCGACCTGGCACAACATCTTGGTGCGACGCGAGAACAGATACGTGTAAGCTATATCCTCGGCATTGGAGACCGCGATACGGTACTGGAGGAGGCGCAACGGGTAACGGCGCAGGGCGTCCGTGTGCTCAAGGTGAAAGTCGGGCGGGATTGGCAGGATGACATAGAGCGAATCGAGGAACTCCGCGACCTGTTAGGTCCCGACGTTGAACTCTACGCGGATGCGAACGAGACCATGTCGGCGGAGAACGCAGCGTCACGATTGGCACAGCTTGCGGAGATGGGCTTGCTCTATTGTGAGGAACCGCTACCGGCGGAGCAATTGAGTGCGCGCCGGCGGTTGCGCGCAGGCGAGCACCTGCCCATTATCGCCGACGATAGTACGTTTACGCGGCGCGACCTGCAGAGAGAACTGGAAACAGACACGTTTGATATCTTGAATATCAAGACCGCGCGTACCGGCTACACGGAATCACTGCAAATGCTGGCAGACGGCGCGGCTGCGCGCAAGCACTGCATGGTCGGTTCGCAGGCCAGCGCAGGATTGGGCACCGCGCGTGCTGCTGTCTTTGCCGCATTATCTGCTGTGGACAGACCCTCGGAGTTGAGCTTTCCCCTGAAACTAGAGGATGACATTATTAGCACGCCGATATCGATTCGGGACGGCTATGTGCGCAGCGCGGATGCCTCGGGCGTGCGGCTGGACATGGACGCTGTGCGGCGCGCGACAGAAGGAGCGATGGATAATCTGTGAACATCCGATGTGATACAATGCTCGGGTATAACTCATCCATCCACTTAGATATTTTATTAGTTCTCTTCTTCTTCCGGATCGAGGTAAGGCAAGGAGTGTACTCCTATGAGTGGTAGCGAATTGGCTGGGAAACCAGCCCCGCGTGCGTTACTGGCAAACATTCCCCGCCTTGTCTCGCTGTACTACGAAATCGGGCCGGATCCCTCCGACCCGGCGCAACGTGTTTCCTTTGGCACTTCAGGGCATCGCGGCACATCTGCTGCGGGCTCGTTCAACGAAGAACACATACTCGCTACCAGCCAGGCAATCTGTGACTACCGTCGTGAACAAGGGATCGATGGACCGCTCTTCATCGGCAAGGACACCCACGCCCTTTCCGAACCGGCGTTCAACTCGGCCATTGAGGTCTTTGCCGCAAACAAGGTTACCACCTGTATGCAGGCAGGTCGCACCTACACGCCGACGCCTGCGGTATCGCACGCGATCCTGGTGCACAACCGGTCGAAGGGAGATACAAAGGCGGACGGTGTGGTGATCACACCATCGCATAACCCGCCGGAAGACGGAGGATTCAAATACAACCCTCCCAATGGGGGGCCGGCCGAGACGGATATTACGCGTGATATTCAGGCGCGAGCCAACGCGATGCTCGAGTCGGGCATGCGAGACATCAAGCGAATCCCATTGGCGCGGGCGCTGCAGTCTGACTGCATATGTGAATTCGACTTTGTCACGCCTTACGTGGAATCACTGGCGCAGGTCGTGGATATGGACGCCATCGCCGGCGCCGGCGTTAAAATCGGCGTTGACCCGCTCGGCGGGGCCAGCGTAGAGTACTGGGCGCCCATCGCAGAACGTTATGACCTCGATATCGAGGTGGTGAATCCGATTGTGGACCCCACCTTTTCGTTTATGACCGTGGACTGGGACGGCAAGATTCGTATGGACTGTTCCTCGCCCGATGCGATGGCCAGCCTGATAGCGCTCAAGGACCGGTTCGAAGTTGCATTTGGCAACGACCCGGATTCAGACCGCCACGGCATTGTCACGCGCAGCGCCGGACTACTGCCCCCGAACCACTTCCTGTCCGTCGCGGTCTGGTACCTTTTTCAACACCGCGAGGGGTGGCCGGCGAACGCCGCAGTCGGCAAGACGTTGGTATCCAGTTCGATGATCGACCGCGTGGCCGCGTCGCTGGGTCGTCGACTATACGAAGTCCCTGTCGGTTTCAAGTATTTCGTCGACGGTCTGCTGGATGGGTCACTTGGATTTGGCGGCGAAGAGAGCGCGGGCGCCTCTTACCTGCGTATGGACGGCAGCGTTTGGACGACGGACAAGGATGGCATCATCATGGATCTCCTGGCCGCCGAGATTTTGGCCAAGACGGGACAAGGGCCAGGACGGCATTATAGTGACCTGGAGGCGCGATTCGGCGCGCCGGTCTATGAACGCACGGACGCACCGGCCAATTCTGAGCAGAAGGCGGCCTTGAGCGCACTATCGCCCGAGATGGTCTCTGCGCAGGAGATGGGCGGAGAACCGATCCTGGCTGTGCTGACACGCGCACCGGGAAACGACGCCCCCATCGGCGGACTCAAGATCGTTACGAAGAACGGCTGGTTTGCTGCCCGTCCATCCGGTACGGAAGAAATATATAAGATCTACGCTGAGAGTTTCCTCGGCCAGTCCCACCTTACCCAAATACAGTCTGAGGCAGAGTCTATCGTCCAGACTGCATTCACCGCAGCAGGCCTGTAAAGGAGCACCGACAACAACATGTCCACTGACGGTAGTCGCAAGCCGAATGTAATCGTCTTCTTCACCGATCAGCAGCGCTGGGATACGACTGGCGTCCACGGCAATCCACTGGGGTTGACGCCCAACTTTGATCGCATGGCGCGCGCTGGGACCGACATCCACTATTCGATCACATGCCAACCAGTGTGCGGCCCGGCCCGTTCGTGCCTACAGACCGGTATGTATGCCACCAACACCGGCGTCATCCACAACGGTCTCACGCTCGCCGACGATGCAGTTACCCTAGCACAATGCTTCAACCATGCGGGATACGCCACCGGCTACATCGGCAAATGGCATTTGGCCTCGCAAGACCCCGTGCTCGAGGGCGAACGCGGCGGCTATCAGTATTGGCTGGCCTCCAACCTGCTCGAGTTCACCTCCGACGCCTACGACACCTTGGTATACGATAACGACGGCAATGAGGTCAGGTTACCCGGCTATCGCGTCGACGCGCTCACCGATGCGGTCATCCGCTACATCGACGCGCATCAGGAGGAGCCGTTCTTCCTGTTCGTGTCTTATCTCGAACCACACCATCAGAACTACACGGATGATTATCCCGCTCCGGACGGGTATCGAGAGGAATACACGGGCAGATGGACGCCGCCGGACCTGACGGCCTTGGGCGGTTCATCTGCGCGACAGCTCGGCGGTTATTTCGGCATGGTGAAGCGTCTCGACGAGGCATTGGGGCGGGTACAGGATGCGTTGAAGAGCCTGAAGCTCACGGACGATACGGTCCTTCTCTACACATCCGACCATGGTAACCATTTCCGCACGCGCAACGGGGAATACAAGCGCTCGTGCCACGAGAGTTCGGTACGTGTGCCAACGGCGATCAGCGGGCCCGGGTTCAATGGCCGCGGGCGCGTGAATGAACTGGTTAGCTTGCTGGATTTGCCGCCCACACTGCTGGACGCCGCCGGAATCCCCGTACCCGAAACCATGCAGGGCCGCTCGATCCTCCCGCTACTGGGTGGTGACAGGGATTCGGTGGAATGGCCGCAGCAAGTGTTCATCCAGATTAGCGAGTCGCAGGTCGGCCGCGCGATACGAACAAAGCGATGGAAGTACAGCGTCAGCGCGCCGGACAAGGATGCCTGGGCAGATGCCGGCTCAGACTCCTACACCGAGGAATACCTCTACGACCTGGACAACGATCCTTACGAACTCGCCAATCGCGCGGGTGACGTCGCATTTGCCGAAATATCCGGGGAACTGCGGGCGAGACTGATCGCGGAAATGGAAAAGGCAGGCGAGGTGGCCGCGGAGATCATTCCTGCGGAACCAGTGGAGAGTATCCAGCGCGCTACGTCAATCGACGAGGTTCGTCAGCGCTACATGGCCTCCATTGCTTCGAATTCGGTGAGTACGGGCAGCACACCGGCGTAGTTTTTGGCTTGCCGGCGCCTCGCCAGCTTGACGGTCAATGCGCAGAGCAAGGGATTCAGCAACGGTTCCATGAGAGTCCGATGATGGCGCCGAATATCATCTTCATTCTGATCGACGACATGGGCTGGCGCGACCTGGCTTGCTACGGCAGCCCGTTCTACGATACGCCCAATATCGACCGGCTCGCCGCGAAAGGCATGCGCTTTACGCAGGCATACGCAGCGTGTCCAGTCTGTTCGCCCACTCGCGCCAGCATTCTGACAGGAAAATACCCGGCGGAACTAGGGATCACGAACTGGATCGATTGGTCCGGCCAGTCGCACCCGAACCGCGGCCGTCTCATCGACGTACCGTACGTGAACCACCTGCCGCTTTCGGAGCACTCAATCGCGGCTGCGCTGAGCGAAGGTGGATACGCCGCGTGGCATGTGGGCAAATGGCACCTGGGCGGCCTCCAGCACTATCCCGAACGCCATGGCTTCCAAGTCAACATCGGCGGCTGGGAAGCGGGCATGCCCGTCAACGGGTATTTCAGCCCGTGGGAAATTCCCACGCTCAAGGACGGCCCGGTCGGCGAGTGCCTCACCGACCGGTTGACCGACGAAGCAATCCGGCTGATCGAAGAACACGTGCGGCGCGCGGACAGTCCCTTCTTTCTCAATCTCTGGTACTACGCGGTGCATACGCCCATTCAGGCCAAGCCTGAACTCATCGCCAAGTACGAACAGAAGGCAAAGAGCATGGGGCTGGACATGGTTGAGGCGATCGTGGAAGGGGAACATTTCCCGGCAGAGCACAAGATGCACCTGCGAATTCAGCGACGCGTGATTCAATCGGACCCCGTGTACGCTGCGATGATCGAAACGGTCGACGCCAACATCGGGCGGTTGCTGGATACGCTGGAGCATCTCGGCATCGCCGACGACACGTTGGTCGTGTTCACGTCGGACAACGGCGGCCTGGCGACGTCTGAAGGCTCGCCCACGTGCAACGCGCCCCTGGCTGAAGGGAAGGGATGGATGTACGAAGGCGGAACGCGAGAACCACTGCTCGTCTGCTGGCCCGCCGTTATCGAGTCGGGCACGGTTTGCGATACGGTGGTGACGAGTCCGGACTTCTACCCCACGTTGTTGGAGGCGGCCGGCCTCGCTCTCAAGCCCGAACAACACCGGGATGGCGTTAGCTTCCTGCCCATACTCAAAGGGCAAGTCCATCGGAATCGCGGCCCCATCTTCTGGCACTATCCACATTACGGTAACCAAGGGGGAACGCCGGGTTCTTCGGTACGGAAGGATGATTGGAAGCTGATCGAGTTCTTCGAAGACGGACGTTTGGAGCTGTACGATCTACACAATGACGTCGGCGAAACAAGAAACCTTGTGGCCGAGGAAACCGATCGGGCCAAGGAACTACACGGTATACTGGTTGGATGGCGGGAGTCCGTTGAGGCCAAGATCCCGCAGCCAAACCCGCATTATTCAAAGACTGAAGCGAGCGCGCCCAAGCCCTGATTTCACCACACACGGCGGCCGCTAGCTACGTGCGGTAACCGGTTTCCCACGAGTAGAAACAGGCGAAGTGATTCGGATGGTTTCGACTCAATAGACCAATTAACCCGATAGCAGACTCATTAACCAGACAGCCAACCATCGATCGCCGAGGAGGTCTAGCCATATGATAACGAGCCGAGAGAGAGTACGGCGAGCGCTGCGCCGCGCACATCCAGACCGTGCGCCGCGGGAGCTCTGGGCGCTTCCCGGCATAGAGATGTTCCGCAAAGACGAGTTGAACGCTCTGCTGGAGCAATATCCGTCCGACTTTGCAGCGCCGGACGTGACTACCGGCGCGGGTCCAGATGTCCGCTATGGCACGGGATATCGCACGAGTGGCACGCCGAACATGATTGGCACCTATGTGGACGAATGGGGTTGCCCATTTGTGGTCGCCGAACACGGCGTAATCGGTGAGGTGAAGGAACCGCCACTGGCTGATTGGTCGGCGCTCGATGACCTGCGACCGCCAGACGAGATCCTCGTCATGGCAGACTTCAGCAAGGTCGATGCGGCGTGCGCGGCGACGGACAAATACGTGAAGGCGGGTACGACCGTTCGCCCGTTCGAGCGCATGCAGTTTCTGCGCGGCTCGGAAGCGCTATACATGGATTTGGCTTCGGGCGTGCCCGAAGTGTTTCGACTGCGCGATCTGGTACATGAGTTCTTTCTGCGTGAGATCGAGCTGTGGACAAAGACAGACGTAGATGCCATATCTTTTATGGACGATTGGGGCAGCCAGGAACGTCTGCTGATTTCGCCCACAATGTGGCGCGAGATCTTCCGGCCGTTGTACAAAGAATATATCGACATGATCCACGCGGCCGGGAAGGATGTCTTCTTTCACTCGGACGGCTACATCATCGACATCATTCCCGATCTGATCGAGCTGGGCGTCGATGCGCTCAATTCTCAGCTTTTCTGCATGAACATCGAGGAGATCGGTCGACGTTTCCAAGGGCAGATCACGTTCTGGGGTGAAATCGACCGGCAGTGGACATTGCCATTCGGCAGCGAAGATGACGTGCGCAACGCGGTGCGCCGCGTGCGCGCTGCGCTAGACGACGGTCAAGGCGGCGTGATCGCCCAGTGCGAATGGGGAAATGACGTGCGCCGGGAAAACATCGCCGCAGTTTTCGAGGCTTGGTTGGAACCGACGGAGTGACGATGCTGCGCCGTCCTGTTCGAGCGGGCTGTATAGATGGAGGTAGCGATGGCTGAATCCGCGACCCTTACCCTGCATCCTGAATTAAGCATCGGGCA
>JBJYXA010000116.1:0-1890 GCA_046259705.1 Caldilineaceae bacterium | reverse complement strand
TTGCCAGCATCGTGCGACCCATGTTCCATTTCTCTTCAATCTGCGCCCCTTGATGGCTGGGGGAAGAGTGTTCGGTCCGGTATGGATCGTCAGCTCAAAGTCGCCCCTTCGGCTCTAGCTGTCGGCGCGACGACAGAAACCGGATGGTGAACCAACACTCCTCGACTGCTGGCTATCGGCGGCCAAGGCCTGCCCCTGGTCGCCGGCTGTTACACCATCTGCAGCCTGGCAACAAGCAGACATCTGCGGGACGACGGCCGACCGGCAGCCGACGGCCAAGACCGGCCATCGACCTCGCAGCGCGGAGCGGAGGCTCAACGCCGTTTGCTATCGCTGCATTCCACCCTCACCAGCGTCCACATAGTGTGCCGTAAGCCAAACCTCGACCTTTGGTCCGTGGTAGGCGGCTGACGACTATCTGCGTACGATGAATGGGTCAGCGCGCAGCGGAAGGGAATTCAGCCAGGAGCAAATGCAACGGAGTTCGTGCTGATGCGCCCACCTCGCGGCAGCCACGGCTTACGCTATACTTGGGGTCGAGAGTCTCGAGCTCCAGGCTCGGAGTTTGCTGCCTATCTGGGCGAACACTAATCCAGGTGGCGCCTAGCGATGTTTGGGTTGAGCAATGCCGCTCCGGATAAGCTCGCTATCTCGGGATGCTGATGCTCATGTGTTGTCAGTGCTGACTCTCAGAACTAACCGCTTTCGGGAAATCCACTATTTCAAGGAGAAACAGATGCTGTTCGTGACCAACCGCATACCAAAGCAGAGTGAGCGCAGTCGAAGAAACCGCAAGTGGAATTTTGACCTAGATAACAACACCGCGAGCCCTAGTGTCTTTTTTTGCCGGCGGGGAATCAACGACGACCATACGGAGATCATGCACGAAGCTTTTATGCAGGAGCTTAAGGATGACAGGGCAGAGCATATTCTGTTTTTCCTGCACGGATTCCACACATCTCCGAACGCTGCATTCGAGGCCGTCGAGCAAATCCAGGACATCGCCGATGCTGATCGGGGCCAGGAGTTCGTGCGGGTTGTTCCTGTGATTTGGCCCGCCGATGCGCAAGCGGGTGTCATAAAGAAATACTACACGGACCGAGATGCGGCGCTGGACAGCCGAACCGCTTTCAGTCGGGCGCTGCGCTTCTTCATCGACTGGCAGCGCGCTCAGAAGAATGTGGAGGACCGGTGCTTCAAGCCAGTGAGTATCCTTGCACATTCGATGGGTAATCGCGTGTTGCGCGAGGCGCTCTTCCATTTGGCTGACGAACACCTGCGGAGGGGAATGCCCCGCATCTTTCGCTGCGTTTTCCTGTCGGCAGCAGACATCGTCAATGAGAGCCTCCAGCGGGGTAGGACCGGTGAACACATCCAGGACAGCAGCGCCCGAGTTATTGCGTACTACGCCTACGACGACCTGGCATTGCGCGGTAGCAAAGTCGTGAATCTCGATGAGGCCGTCTCGCGGCGTTTAGGTCACACCGGCCCTGAGGACATGAACAAGGTAGACAAGAATGTCTACGCGCTCGACTGCGGCGCCTTTAATACAGATTGGGACCCACCGACGGGCCATAGCTACTACCGTAGGGAGAAAGACGGATCACGCCCGAGCCCGCTGCTCCTACATGCGCTTGAAGTAATGGGCATGGCGGATCTCCAAGTCCCCCGAACCGATCCAACGACCCGCGAGGGCAGGCTCACTAGTTAGCCTTGCGGCGCGCCGCGAGCTCCATTCTAATGCTTGTCGTGGCGTTCCCAAGTCTTCTCGCCAAACCGCACGTTCTCCTCTGGATCGTGAGCCGCCGGTCCGGCCGGCGGCGGCGCGTGTCCGGAGAAGGACCTTAAGCTGACGTGAACCGTCGGTCGCCGATAGGCGGCTGTCGGCCA
>JBJYXA010000115.1:0-1539 GCA_046259705.1 Caldilineaceae bacterium | reverse complement strand
GGCGCCTGCGCGATCTGGCAAGAGACCTGCAGATGCCCTCGCGCAGTCCTTTGTTTGAAAATGAGACGCTGCGCAAGGCGGTCGATGAGTTGAACGTATCCTTATCGCAGCACTTCGTTGCCGTGATGAGCGCCACCAACTACGCCGACCGCCGTCAAGCCGCTTGGACCACCTACCATATTCCGCCGCTGAAGGAGCGAATTGATCTGATTTTGGACCGGCTGCGCACGCATCTGAAGGGCGTGTTCGACGAAAACCGCGCCGAGATCCAAGCCTTGATGCGTGGGGCAACGAAATCACGAGAGCCCAAGGCGGTCGCAGAGATCTATGACGCGTTCCACGACTTCAATCGACACGACTTCATCTCTCTTCCCTTTCTCGAGGGGTCCGGAGCCAAGGAGTATGCGGCCATCGAAGTGTATCGTGTGAGCCCCGCTGACAGCGAGCTCTCGACGAGCGATGTCAAGCAGGGAGCGGACAAACTCGTGGGGACTGCCGTCGGCGCATTTGGAGGCTTTCTGAAGCAGGACTGGCGCGAGCACGACATGATGTGGGGACGTCTGGATGGCGCCGAGCGCATCATTACGGCGCTCTTGCCGGAGCCTCGGCACACGCAACTTCGTGCGGACTACGTGCGAGAGGCGCAGAATGCCATTCTGGCCGAGGAGTTTGATCCGGACAAAAGAACCCGGGTTTACCAGTGGCTCGCGTCGAAGCTTCGGGCCGAAGGTGTAAGCGACGCATCTGTGGACGACCTCCTCGATCGGGGAGACAAGTTGTTGGACATGTTCCCTGGTCTCAACGAAACCATCAAGAGAAGAGACTTCAGAACCTTCCTCCTGACCAACTATTCGTCGCCGCCAGGTCCTGAGTCAGACCGCGTCGCGGGTTGGCTTGGCCGATCGCTTAAGATTGTATCCGAGATGCTGGACGACTTGCCTGGAGATGACCTGGCGAAGCGACTTGGATATCGCGTGGGACGGGTATCGCGTAACACCGGAAGCCTTTTGTTGGGTCTCTTGTATTTTGCGACGCCGGGGTCCTTCGGCGAGAAGGTCGCTCGACACTGGCTGGCACTATTGGCCTTGGTCGGTGGAGTGCTGGCCGTTGTGGGCCTTATACTCGGGTCCACGCGGACGGGTTGGATTGGCTACGGTGTCATTCTGGCGTGCTTAGCGACGTGGCTCGTATCTCGCGCGTTCGGTAACTGGATCAAAGGAAATGAGCCCTTCCATCATCCGGTGAGAACCATTTCGATGGTTGCAGGCGCGATCCTGCTTCCCTTAGGAGCGTGGAAACTATGGGACCTCGTTTCTAAGCTGCCCGCGCTGCTCGGGGTTTCGCAGTAGACTTTCAAGTGCGGTGGCGTACAAAGCCAAATAGATTCTGCATAGAGCGGTCCATGCGAGATCCTTCGGTTACAGAGAAGAGCCTACTATCCCAGCCGATAATGGGTGGTTATCTGCCGTCTCTGCTTACGGTACTTGGTGCCACCCTCGTTTACTTTCTGGTGTTCGAAGCCCTGCTCGATCCGCTTAA
>JBJYXA010000114.1:0-3683 GCA_046259705.1 Caldilineaceae bacterium | reverse complement strand
TACGCCTCGCACGGCTTCGTGGTGCTTGCGCCGGAGCATATGGATAGCGATTGGTTTGAGGGTATCGAATCGAGCATCGGGCGCCCCGAGGATATCAAACGCACGTTGGACTTCGCCGAGACGTTGAACGCAGCGGGCGGGAAACTGGCTGGGCTGATCGACATGGACAACGTGGCCGTGGTAGGGCACTCTTATGGAGGGTACACTGCATTGGCCGCCGCAGGGGCACTGTTCGACTTCGACGCCCTCAACGAGCGCTGTGCTCAGCTCGCAGAAGATGACCCGAAGATGTTCCTGTGTGCGCCCCTATTGGGCAAAGCGACCGAGTTAGCGGAACGCGCCGGACTGGATAGCGTGCCCGAGGACCTTTGGCCACCCATCGGTGACGCGCGGGTGACCGCCATCATTCCCATGGCCGGTGATGCGTACATGTTCAGCGATGAGGGCCTGGCCAACATTACGGTGCCGATTATGGCAATTGGCGGGACTGCCGACACGGGTGCGCCGTTCGATTGGGGTAGCGAACCCTCGTATGATTACGCGGCGAGCACACAGAAATCCCTTGTCGGCCTAGAGGGTGCTGAGCACATGATAGTGGCCAGCCCCTGTGAGGAAAACCCATGGCTGGCCGGTAGCCCCTTAGCAGAGTATCTGTGCGGGGATCCGGCGTGGGACAAACAGCAGGCGCTAGACTTAGTTCACCACTTCTCCACGGCATTCCTGCTCGATACGTTGCGCGGAGATGTGGATGCGCACGCGGCGTTGCTGCCCGCGGCGGCTCAATTTCCTGCAGTCGATTATCGAACGACGATGCAATAAGCACATGCAGTTCGCATTGGAGGCAGCATAGCAGAGGGCCTGCCTCCAATGCATGATCCTTGCCCCGGCGTGTGTGACAGGGAACGGAACGTGGCTGACCGCGTAGCGCACACTGTCCGGGATATCCGGCTACATGAATGGCCAGACGAAAGGATGGAAGAAATGACGATGAATAAGGTATGCATCGTCGGCGCTTCAGGCAAACTGGGGCAATACATGATACAGCACGCACTGGATCGAGGGTACGAAGTAGTGGGCGTATGCAGAGAACAAAGCGTCGAAAAACTGCAGGCTTTCTCGGATCGTATCACCATCGTACCGGGGGCAACCAACGATCGAGCGGTAATTCAGGAAGCAGTCACGGGATGCGATGGCGTACTCACCGTCCTGGCCCCTTGGGGCGTGCAACATTACTCGTCCGGAACGGCGCAGGCCGTGCTCGACTACGCGCCGCCGAACGCTCGTCTCATCTTCTCCTGCGGGTGGCACATCACGCGTGACGGCAAAGATGTCTATCCGCGCAAGCTCACATGGATGGTACGCGCCGCATCGTTGTTCGGACGACTGACGCGTGCTATGGAACTCGACGACCAGGTGGAAGCATGTCGCAGAATATTCGACAGCGACACGTTGTGGACCGTGGTTCGCGGCAGCGACTTGGAGGAAGGTGAGAGCCAGGGCCTTCCCGTGTGGAGCCGCCACGTTGGCGACCCCATCCTTGAGAGCAACCTCACTCGGCGGATAGACTTTGCGCTGTTCATGGTTGAGGCGCTTACCAATGACGAGCTAATACACGAAGCGCCGGCGATCGTCGGCTGCCAGACGCCGTCGGCGCTTGCGTATGCCCAACACGAACCACTGATCAACGCAGACGGAGCTTTCTGAGTTCGTTGGGAACGCGACCGTTGGACCGTCCTGCCCGTTCAACAACCCCGGCTTTCGACACGCTTCAAGTGCATGGTATCCTTGCAGGTAAGCATACTGCAGGCCGCGGCTCAGGAAGATAGAGATCCAGGATAAGCCTGCACGACGGCAGCGCAAAGATAACAACAGGTACAACAGAGAATGGCAGGACGATAGGGCTGTTTCAACCACCCTTCATCATTTATTGTGCCAAGCCGGAGGCTTCTTCGGCCGCGCCCACATCGACGCAAAATCGTATTGCGACATCGCAGAGATTAATGGCGTTTTGTAAGGAACAGTCAGAAGATGTGCGGCATCGTGTCTGGGTTCGGCTAGATCGATTGGTTCGCATGGTTAGGCATCGTTCTGCTACACGAAGGCCGCAGTTAAGCGGCATAGTTTGGCCGAATACACCAGGAGCATGGTCGATGAAGGCTATCGTCTATGAGCGCTACGGACCGCCGGAGGTTCTGCAGCTAAGGGAAGTGCCGGCGCCGGCGCCCAAACACGATGAATTGCTGATAAAAATCCGCGCAACGACGGTCCGCGCTGGCGACTGGCGTATGCGCTTACCCAAACCTGCCATGGCTAGGTTGTTCAACGGCCTTCTTCGGCCCCGGCGAAGAACCATACTTGGCATGGAGTTGGCGGGCGACGTGAGCGAAATAGGCAAGGATGTAACCCGATTCAAACCTGGTGACAAGGTGTACGCCTCCACCGGGCTTCGTTTCGGCGCCTACGCCCAATATACGTGCCTTGCTGAGGACGCGGTCGTGGCTATCCTGCCCGCGAATATGGGCTACGAGGAAGCCTCAGCTGTCCCCAGTGGGGGCGTCGCTGCCTTGGCAATCCTGCAAAACGCTGGTGTGCGGAAGGGACAGCATGTGCTTGTATACGGCGCATCGGGCAGCGTGGGTACGTATGCCGTACAGATCGCCAAGCATGTTGGCGCCAGTGTGTCCGCTGTCTGTAGCACATCCAACCTGGAGTGGGTGAAAGAGCTGGGCGCAGACGCGGTGATCGACTACACGCGAAAAAACGTCAGGGCAGGGGCGGCTCGGTACAATCTAGTTTTCGACGCCGTGGGCAAGATGATTACGGGCATCCCAAAATCGGCATTCAAGCATATTCTGGCCCAGGGCGGGACAATCGTCAGTATCGAGGATAGCTACAAGGAGCGACAGCGCGACCTTCAGGCCCTCACCGAGCTGATCGAGGCTGGAGATGTGAAAGCCGTAATCGATCGGCGTTATCCAATGGAGAACATTGTCGAAGCGCACCGCTATGTGGAACAGGGACACAAGAAGGGCAATGTGGTCATCATCGTACCGCAAGACTAGGGATTGTTGACATGTCCTCCGATATGAGAATACCCGCGCCCCCCGGAGAGTCTCACATAGACCAGGCTCGGCGCTGGCGATCCGCTGTTAGGCGACAAAGCGCACAGCGTTGTACCAAGGAGTAGCTTATGCAAGCAGTGGTCTACGAACACTTTGGCACGCCCGATGCGCTTCAGCTCCGAGAAGTAGCTGTTCCGGAACCGAAAGACGACGAAGTGCTGGTGAGAGTCCGTGCCGCATCAGTCAATTCCTGGGACTGGGACAAACTGGTGGGCAAGCCGGCGATGCTTCGCTGGATGAGTTTCGGTAGACCGCAACACCCTATCCTGGGCGCGGATGTTTCGGGCACCGTAGAGGCTGTGGGAAGCAGCGTGACGCGACTGCATCCAGGCGACCATGTATTTGGAGATATCTCCGGCTGTCATTGGGGCGGATTTGCCGAATATGTATGTGCCCGCGCCGAAGTGTTGGCGATCAAGGCGCCAGAGATGAGCTTCGAGCAAGCCTCGGCGCTGCCCCAGGCGGGTGTACTGGCTCTGCAAGGACTACAGTTCGGTGGAGAAGTTCTGCCGGGCAAACACATCCTATTCAATGGCGCGGGCGGCGGCGTAGGCACGCTAG
>JBJYXA010000113.1:0-4698 GCA_046259705.1 Caldilineaceae bacterium | reverse complement strand
TTCGCATTTCATCGGTAGGCCATTTTCTTCCCAAACGCCATTTCCGACACGATAAATATCGCCATTCCACACGCTGCAACCGCTGCCGCAGAGGCGAATGCCGCCCTGGGGCCCCATGTGTCGAAAAGCACGCCGCCCAGCAGCGCACCGCCGGCGGTGCCCAACCCCATACTGGCGCCAGTAAAGAGACCTTGGGCCGTTGCGCCAAGACCTGGAGGCGCTTCGCGGTTGGAATAGGATACGCCCGCTGCCCATCTGGCGGAGAACGACAGGCCATGGAACGCGGCCAAGGCCAGTGCGTACCATGCGTTAGGCATCAGCGCGTACGCCAGCAGTCGCAAAGTCGACACGAACATTGATACCAACATCAAGCCTGAGGCGCCCAATTTCAGCAGGAGGTAATCAGAGTAGAAGAAGATGGGAACCTCACTAATTGTCGCTATCATGAGCGTCCAGCCCATCAACGTCCCGCTAGCGCCCAACGAATCGAGGTATAGGAAGAGAAACTGAAAGTTCACGCCGTAGCCAATGCCGGTCAACAGCATTGCCATGAGAAAGTACAGCCATCTCGCGTTTCTTGCTAGGATTTTGAGCCCGGACCAGAATGGCGTGCTGACGCTTCCCTCGGAAAGCGGAATCCTGGATATAGCGATAAGGCCAAAGCCCAAGAAAAATATATAGCCAACAAATGAGTACGATTGGCCATAGACGTCGATGGCGATACCGGCTAATAGACCGGAAATCCCCCATCCGACTGCACCCCACATTCGTTGCTTTCCGTATTCATCACTTCGGCTTCCAAGAAGTGAAAGGACGGCGTTGTCCGCCAGAGGGACAATCGGCGCCGAGAACCATGCGTACACAAGGACGACAGGTACGAGCGCCCAGAATGCACTGGTCTGAGATATGGCAGCCACCATCGACATGGCGCCGACGACGGCGACGAACATGACCAGCTTGTGCCGGTGCGTGTAGTCGGCAATCCCTCCCCAAACCGGCGCCGCGATCAGTGTGACAAGCGGGCCAATGGCCAGAAGTATGCCAATTTGCGAAGTGTGCAGGCCTACCCCGTTGTAGTACAGAACGAGATAGGGAAATAGCGCTGCTCCAGCGGCATAAAACAGGAAGTAGAAGGCTTTTGGGGCAAGTAGCTGGCGGTCGACCTTGCGCGCGAGGTGCATGCAATCATCTTTCGATTTCGATTAGCGAGAACAACGGACTTTACGTCGCAAGTATGTGATGAATAGCTGTCCTGTACCTTCGGACACCCTGAGAGACATGGCATGGCAGTCGTTCGCCGCTATTCGATGCAGTCTTTTTGGTTCATACCCCAAAAGTCTTGCAATTCAGCACGGGAGCGGAAATCAGCCAACTCAACAACACATTGTTGGTTGCGCGCTTCTTCGGCGGCAAAGGCAAGAAGATGGCTCTCAAGCGACGCGCGCGCTGTGGTAAGAGGAGGGATTTCCCCACGCACCGCGGCCAAGAAATCAGACATTAGGTTATGATCGCCGCCGCCATGCCCGCCAATGTCCTGCGCGACTTGAATATTCTCGATTTCGCCAGTCGCGTGGTGATGCACAGTGATTTCGGAATGGTCGCCGAAGCGAGCACGCAACGTGGCACGGCTCCCGTCATAACGCATTGAGCGGTGTTCCTCGTGGGAATGACCGTGCATCACCAAGACGACGGAAGCGCCGGATTCGAGCTCCATCGTCACCACCTGGTGGTCAACCACGTCGTTGTCACAGCGATAGACGCACCGCCCATATGGGCCAGTCTCCAACGCAAGTTGGCGACCCGCTCGACTAAGGTCAGGCGTGACCGCAACAAAGGGAAAAACATTCGGCGCTTCAAGCTCAAATCGCCCAGCTTGCGCTTCGGCAATGTATTGTGGAAAGGAACGTAGATCCAGATAAATGCCGATGGCAGAGAATGCACACTTGGGTTCAATTGGGCATCCATCTGTACAACGCAAAGGAATCTCGGGACCAGCATTCTCGGCACGGTAATGCAGCAGCGAACCTACCGAGCTAAGGCGTTTGACAGGTGCAGGCAGATTCCACGTCAATATATCCAAATCATGGCAACATTTTGCGAGTATCATCGGATTCGATTCACGCTCATTGCGCCAATTTCCACGCACATAGCTATGCGCCATATGCCAATAGGCAACGTTTTCCCGGTGTTCTACGGTGATGATCTCACCCAATCGTCCAGACTCCAGCACTTCGTGCAGAGTTCGCCAAAAGGGGGAATAGCGTAGGACGTGACAAATCTGCAGGATGCGCCCAGTGCGTTCTGCTGCGTGGATCAGCTCCATACATCCCGCTAGAGTGGGCGCCATGGGCTTTTCCAGCAGCACATGATACCCCGCTTCGAGCGCGGCCACGGTAGGTGCGACATGCATTTGGTCTTGCGTAGTGACGAGCGCCGCATCGGCCCTTTGCCCATGCGCAATTAGCGCCTGCCAATCATCAAAACATTGGCTGTCGTCGAGGTCATGGTCACCAGCGAAACGTGTGCGACGGTTGGGATCCGGTTCGGCTACTGCGACAAAACGCACTTCTTTAGGATGCTCCAGCGCGTAAGTGGCGTAAGCGAGCGCGCCACGACCGCCAGCACCAATCAAGACAAGTTCGAGCGGACGAGACATACAAACGAAGTCCTTTCCAGGAGTATTCGAAACTGGTTTCTGGTTGAACGGCTTTCATTCTCGACTCCTTGCTCGCTGGAATTCTACCCCAATTATCTCAAGCAAGCTGTCTCAAGCATTGTAGGCACGACCGCGCGGTGTGGGCAAAGCAACTCGATGGGCGAATGAGGTCGCACACGTGCGGTGCGGCAAGAATCGGAATGACAACGTGCTGGGAAAGCGGAACGATCTTGTGCAGAACTGGCAAAGATTCTTGCACCGCCCGAAAGAACTCTCGTGTATGCTGGATTGGCTGCAATGACAAAGTATTAGCCTAAGGGGAGGATTTCATGCAATCGATTCCGATGTTTCAAGGCGAAGTAATCAGCCAGGGGGACGAAGAGTACGAAGAGGCGCGACAAGTCTTCAACGGTATGATCCAGCGCCGGCCGAAGCTAATTGCACGCTGTCGGGACGCCGCTGATGTCGCCGCAGCCGTGAAGTGGGGGAAGCAGAGCGGCCTCCCAGTGTCAGTTCGTGGCGGCGGTCACAGCGCAGCCGGCATGAGCGTGTGCGACGACGGGCTGGTGATTGACCTGTCGGAGATGAAGCAAATTGAAGTGGATCCTGATGCGAAGACTGTGCGGGTCGAACCAGGCTGCACACTCCTCGATCTGGATCAGGCCACCCAAACGCACGGACTAATCGTGCCCAGCGGCATCGTCTCCTGCACCGGAGTGGCCGGGCTGACCCTGGGAGGCGGCACCGGTTATCTGTCGCGCAAGTATGGCTTAACGATAGACAATCTGCTGGGCGCCGAACTCGTGCTGGCGGACGGCAGCTCCGTGACCGCCGACGCCGATACCAACGCGGACCTGTTCTGGGCTATTCGCGGGGGCGGCGGCAACTTCGGCATCGTGACTGCCTTCACGTTCCGGGCGTATCCGGTCGAGAACGTGATTGGCGGGCCGACCCTTTGGCCCATCGAGCAGATGGCCGAGGTGATGCGATTCTACGACGAGGTGATGGCGAACGCATCGGAGGATCTCAACGGCGCCTTTGCCAATATGATCGTGCCGCCGGGTCCGCCATTCCCAGAAGAACTGCATTTCAAGAAGGTCTGTGCCGTGGTCTGGTGCTACACCGGCGATCCTGAGAACGCCGAGGAGGTTTTCGCGCCTATCCGCGATTTTGGGCCGCCGCTCCTCTATGGGGTCCAGCCCATGCCCTTTGCTGCATTGCAGCAAGCGTTCGACGCCCTTTACCCCCCTGGCGAGCAATGGTATTGGCGGGCGGCATTCGTCAATGAACTCAGCGACGAAGCCATTGCCCAGCACGTCAAGCTCGGTCCGACCATGCCCACCCTTAAGTCAACCATGCACCTCTATCCCATCAACGGAGCGGTGCACCGGGTGGCGCCTGACGAGACCGCGTTTAGCTACCGGGATGCCAAGTACTCCATGGTCATTTTGGGCATCGATGCGGATCCGGCCAATGCTGAAACCATACGCTCTTGGGCCGTTAACTACTCGGACGCTCTTCGACCCTATTCAGCCAGTGGTGGCTATGTCAACGCAATGATGGATGAGGGCGTGGATCGAGTGCGCGCTGCCTATCGGGACAACTACGAACGCTTGGCACAGATCAAAGCAAAGTATGATCCGGACAACTTTTTCCGGTTCAATCAGAACATCGTGCCTGCGAGAGAACGACAGGTATCTGCATAGAGCCGGCCTCGTATCCTCCTACGTAGCGGCTAGCAATCCGCACGGTGCCCGACCAGACTTGTGCAGTTGATGGCGTAGGTGGGACCTTACGATTTGCCGAGACGCAACGGCGCTCCCCTGGTATCTATCCTGTGAGTTCGGGTGAAGTCAACTGATCCGCCTAGGGCCTCGTCGGTGGACGAGGCCCTGAATCGCGTACAGGGTGTTGCCGCAATCGAACATTCCTCTTCCAAATATACCGAACCGTTGTGGCTGTTCCGAGCAGAACGCGTCCTCAAATTGGGTGCGCATCAATCAATCCACGACCATGGATCACAATTTTGCCGTCTTTGTGCA
>JBJYXA010000112.1:0-2717 GCA_046259705.1 Caldilineaceae bacterium | reverse complement strand
GTAGCCGTGCACGATGCTGTTGGTCACGATCTCGGTGATGGCGACCAGCATATCGTAGAGCACGTTCTGGCTGAGACGCAGAGCCAGTGCATGCTGTCCGACGAAATCCTCCAATAGTGACAGCTGTTTCTTGTCGGCCTCAAGGTGCAGCAAGTAGCGCGGCGTCTCGTGCACGGCGCCGGTGTTCCCATTCATGGGTGCCCATTGTATTCGATTCGCAGCAAGCTGAAAAGCAGCGAGAATCGGCCGATACGTTTCCCCACGAGAGACGCGTCCTATGCGAAGCTCCGCTGTGCGAGGACGCACAACGGGGAGGAGCTATTCATCGCAATGATCCGCCTTCTACAGTTGGCCTCCGTGAGCAACATTGGCAGTGGTGAACCACGCTGTGTGCAGCAGCTCGCCCCCATTCTGTTCAATCGCCCCTGTTGGGCAACTTTCCACGCAGAGGGTGCAACCAGCGTACTCATAACGGCGGTTGACGCAGAATGCTGTCTGCGCCACAGGAGGTCACCCGCCAAATTCCGGCCATGTGGAGGCATATTGCGTCGCGTGCACAGGTCCCCTTTCGGCATGGGCGTATGGTCATCGACGTTCGAGAACGACTTCCTGAAGATATTCCTTCTTCATCACAGCGCAGATAGCCTGAGGTTCTAAAACTTACGGGGAGTCCCGCAAGTCCTAGAGCCGCATAGTGGATTCCTGGGCCAACTCGTGTGGGCGCGTCCAACAGGTATCCATGTCGAGCACATTCTGGAGGAGGGCGAGATACTGAACTTGGGTCGTCTACAGGTGCAGGTTTTCGCCATGCCGGGCCACACAGCCGGCAGCGCCGCGTTCCTGGCTGACGGAGTGCTCTATTTGGGTGATAGCGCCGACTCGAACATCGACGGCACGATGCGGCCTGCCTTCTGGTTCGTCTCTGTAGAAACCGATCTGAACGTGGCTTCGCTCAAGTCCCTGGCCGCACAACTGCAGCAGTCTCAGGACGAGGTTAAGTACCTGACGTTCTCACACTCGTGCGCTAGAGAGCATGGAGCCGCTGACGGACTTTGCGGCTGCGCACCGCCCCGCACCCGGCACGACGTCCTGGTTGCCCTGGCGCGTCTGGCCTACCCAATCAAAATATCCCTAAGGTGCTCCGGTATGTCGTACTTGCCCGGCGCGCGACTCTTGGCCCGGTTCAGCGGCGTGATGCCCTCGCGCAGCCGATAGATGAGCGCGCCCACGCCCACACGCTCCTGTCCGCGGCCTCCCGAGCGCGCGTCGTCATGCCCTGCCTCGCCCTGCGCGGCCTCTTCCTCCCAGGCGTCGATGATGCGCCCGACGTCGTCCGCGCTGAGCTCGCGGTGAATGCGCACGGAGCGCGGTCGCAGGCCAAGGTCTGCCAGCATGTCGTCGACTTCCGGGCTGTGGTTGGTGGTGGTGGTAGGATCTTCCCAAGATGCGGAGAGGATCTCTCCACCACTACCAACACCAAACGCACGCGTGTGAGAGGGCCGGTGCTCGCCGGCACCGTTTTTGTCGCTTTCGGCACCGGATGACGTCGATTGCGGCACCGGTGCGCGCAAAGCGTCTTCGCTAGAGGATGGATGGGAGTGCCAGGATTGGCGCTGGGCATGCGCGTCATCGGCGCCGCTGGCGTCCATTGCCGGTGCCGTCTGACACCCGATCCACGCAATGTGAATCCAGTCCTGGTGCCAATCGAAGAACAAAATGCCTGCGCTGCGCAGCGCCGATAGGTGACGGCGGGCAGTGCGGCGCACACTGCGTTTGCAGAGTTCGGCGTATTCGTCCCAGGTGAGGGTGCAAACGCCACCTCCATCGGGCGTCCACTTCGCTAGCGTAAGCAGGCGGTTGGCGACGACCACAGTCGCGGGCGGCAGTTCGGCGTCGACGAGTCGTTGGAGGATCGAGGTGACGGGGTGCGGCATGGCGCGGGTTCTCCCAGGCGAGGATGGAAGATCAGGAGTCGGTTATGTGTGCTGCCGGATGGGATGGTGCCCTACCGGTGACGGAGCCAGTCAGATAAACCGCGTCCGCCGGGGGTTGGGGCGCCCCTTAGCCAGCGTCTTGTATAGGGTAGCACGGATGTTCTGGGTCGCGTACGGGGAAAGAATGGGAAGCAATTCCGACCAGGTGAACCCTATCGTGTTGACTGCTGGATCGCAGTTGACTATCATTGGACCGTTAGCGACACGCCCAATACTGTGGCTATGTCGCAGATGACGAGAAGGTGCTTGTTTTTGAGGAACAAAGGAGTCGACGATGAGCGAATACATCCCCAGCCCAAGTGAATGGGTGGCAGACCAGGTTGAGTTGTACGAGAGCAGTGGGGGAACGAAGGGCACCACATTGCGTGACACGGGACTGCCCGTCATCATCGTAACGAACCGGGGACGGAAGACGGGCGCTATCCGCAAGACGCCGGTCATGCGAGTGGCAGACGGCGACAACTACGTCCTGGTGGCCTCCAAGGGAGGCGCGCCGGAGAATCCGGTTTGGTATTACAATTTGAAGGCCGACCCCAACGTGGAAATCCGTGACAGGACCGAGGTCTTCCAGATGCGGGTGCGGGAGGTGAAGGATCCGGGCGAGCGGGAGCGGCTGTGGAAGCTGGCGGTCAAGGCCTACCCGCCGTACGAGGAGTACCAGAAGAAGACGGATCGACTCATTCCGCTCTTCGTCGCGGAGCCCGTCGACTGATCGCCGGCGAC
>JBJYXA010000111.1:0-3677 GCA_046259705.1 Caldilineaceae bacterium | reverse complement strand
CACATGCAGGGAAATCAGACGGATCTCGGTTGCCACTACACCATCTGGAAGGGCGCCGATTAAGGGCGTGTGACTACCGTCGGAGCTTATCGATGCGGAAAGGATCAAGTTGGCCCAGACGGATTAGCTGTGGGAAGGATAGGACCTACAAAGAAACGGCTCAGTGGGATACTAGAGTGAGCCTTTCCGTGTCGTCTCCCCTCGGCGAGAAGTCGCCTCGTCGCTGACTAGCATTTGCTGCGCCCCCACGTGATAATGTGACCGGCCATCGGTCACCTGCATTCACACGCAGGTGACCGTTCTCTTTTCCATGCACTCGATTTCTCTCCATTCGCTTTCCGTCGATTCGATCCCTGGCGAGCTGAATTTAGGAGGATATCTGACGTGCAACCCACGCCATTCGGACCGGCGAAACATTTGGTGCAGCGCGTTCGTTTTCCTGTCAAGACATCAGGTGAAGAACGCTTGCCGCGTCTGATTGGCCTGGGGCCGTTATGAACGGGTGCAGCGCAACCAAGTGACATTGACCATTTCATGAAAATAGCATGGAATTATGCAAACGATAAGAAATATAAATTTGGGGGGACCATGGTCATAATGGGTCGGTTTCTACCGCGGCGCGCCATGGCATTCCCGGCGCTGCTCGTCGCGCTTGCGCTGACCCTAGCCGGCTGCGATACCCTCCAGGGGCTCAACTTCAGTACCAAGACGGCTCTGCTCGGGCAGCAGCGCGCCGAAGATCCATTGGCTGCCGCAGAAGCCTACCTGCGACAATATCAGCCTGGACCTCTCCCGCGCATCTTTCAGACGACACAAATCTTCGACCGCAACGGAGAGCTGCTTGCCGAGACCTTCGGCGAGGGCCGCCGCCGCTGGATCAACATTAACGACGTTTCCCCTTATCTGATCGACGCAACGGTTGCCGTTGAGGACGCTACCTTCTTCATCAATCCCGGTGTAGATGCGCGGCGCATAGCTGGTGCTGCCTTACAGAACATGCAGGAAGGCGAGATAGTCTCGGGCGCTAGCACCATCACCATGCAGCTCGCGCGCAACCTCTTCTTGGGCCCCGACCAGCGTTACGACCAAAGCTTCGACCGAAAGGTGCTCGAAGCCGGGCTTGCCCAGGAGCTCACGGATCTCTACGGCAAGGACGAAATCCTGGAGATGTATCTGAATTTGCTCAACTACGGACAGCTTGCCTACGGGCCGGAAGCTGCCGCACAGGTATATTTTGGCAAGGACGCTTCCGACTTATCGCTTGCGGAGGCATCGATGTTGGCCGGAATTCCGCAACAGCCGGCGAACTTGAACCCCTACGACGATTTTGAGGCGGCAAAAGGGCGCCAGCGTGTGGTGCTCGACATGATGGTCAGGCATGGCTATCTGACCGAGACAGAGGCGGACGCGGCATTTGCTGAGGTCATTGAGCTGGCTGGCGATAATGGGATCGCGCCCAACCTGGCGCCCCATTTTGTGCAATACGTGACTGAACAACTGGACGGCCAGTTGGGCGACGAATACACTAGCAGGGCAGGATTCCAGGTGTACACTACGCTCGACTTGCACCTGCAGGAATTGGCGCAGCAGATTGTACACGACACCGTGGATCTCCTTCGCCCACAATATGACCTGACAAACGGTGCGCTTGTAGCCATGCTACCGGGAACTGCAGACATCCTCGCCATGGTGGGGAGCGCGGATTTCGAAGATGACGCTATCGCGGGGCAAGTGAATGTGGCCATCAGCCCGAGACAGCCCGGCAGCGCTATCAAGCCCGTGCTATACGCAGCCGCGATTGAGGATAACCTCGTCAGCCCTGCCAGCGTATTATGGGATGTGCCGGTCACGTATACGGTCGCGTTGCCTCAGGGAGGTGCACTTAAGTCGTTGTCGGGAAGCGCGCTTGCCTATGAGCCGCATAACTACGACGGGAAGTTTCATGGTCCGGTGACGGTGCGAGCTTCGTTGGCCAATAGCTATAACGTGCCGACGGTGAAGCTGCTTGAGGGACTCGGCGTAGACGAGATGCTGGATAGCGCTAGAAGGATGGGGATCGAGAGCTTGCAGGAGTCGAGTGACTGGTACGGGCTGAGCCTTACCCTGGGCGGCGGCGAAGTAACTCTCTTGGATCTGACTACCGCTTACCATACCTTGGCCAACCAAGGGAAGTATGTTGCGCCGCGCGCAGTGCTATCAATCCGTGATAGCCTGGGACGTCCTGTGGAAGAAGTTGAACCGCTCGAAGGTGAGCCTGTGCTTTCAGCCGACACTGCGTACCTGGTTAGCGACATATTGGCGGACAATGAAGCGCGCCTACCCGCGTTCGGGGAGGGCAACCCATTGGCAATCAGCCGGCCGGCCGCAGCCAAGACGGGTACTACAACTGATTATCGTGACAACTGGACAATGGGCTACACGCCGTACCTGGTTACAGGCGTCTGGGCCGGCAACAGCGACGGCCATCCAATGCAGAATGCCAGCGGTGTGACAGGCGCCGCACCTATCTGGCATAATTTCATGGAGGCAGTACTGGCGGACACAGCGTTAGCCGAGGAGCTAAAGGAAGCAGCGAACGTAGATGGATGGTGGTTTGACGCGCCGTCCGATATCGTGACCGCTTCCGGCTGTGCTCCCTCAGTTTCGTGTACGCAGGGAGACGAACTCTTCCGCGCCTCTTGGGTGGCGAAAGCGGGGAACGCAGGGCCGCTCGCCGACAGCGTGGTGAATCAGGCCGCCGCTCCTGTGGTCGTGCAACAAGGCGACCAGTTGCATTTGGGCGGGTATTGCGGTCTGGAAGGCGCAGCAGAACGGACTATGTTGCGACTCCCACACGGGTATGGTCTGCCTGAAACAGGGGTGCTCGAAACACTGTTGCAGAACGTAACCGTGTCAGACGAACCCGCAGAGCAAGCCGGGTGGACGCTCGACCAGCTTCACGCTATGTCGTGGTCGCTGGTACATGGGACGCCGACTTACCTTGGTCCGTGCGATCAACTGGCAGAAGTAGTGCCGCAGTCTTTGGCACTGGATGGCCAGCCGGTAGAGGGCATGCGCATACTGGTCGACGTTGCCGGCGCTCGCAACCCGGATATACAGGCGCTCACGATAGATGGTGCGCTGGAGTTGGCCGCGATTCAGAAGTCGTCCGGTAGCTTCTCAGGTCCGGGCAGCTATTGGCTAGCGGAGCCAATAGCAAATGATGCAAGTTGTCCAGGCAATTACGTGATGGGGCAAGTCGTGAATCTGGACGGCGCTCCCGTGGCGGGCGTGCGTATTGTGCTGCGCGACCCTTGGGGCAATGAGGCCCATGCGATCAGCAAGGATGGACAGAACGATTATGGAAAGTTCGATTTTCCCATTTACTCGAACGATCCACATGACCTTATGCTGACGGTCATCGACGACGCGGGCAACCCATTGAGCGGCACGATCGTAATTCCGCATCGACGCGACGGCGCATCGGATACGCCCTGCCATGCGGTCAAGATCCAGGGCGGCTGAGCGCACCATGTATCGTATTGTGAGTCTGAGAGTACTACGGTCGTAGACAGCGTGAATTGCCATGGTTGGTCGCAGTATGCCAGTCGAATATAAACGGATAGCACTGCTCTTCATCGGCATATCGCTGCTGGCTTTGCTATTCTGGACGGGTGAATTGTCGCCCATTCCGGACG
>JBJYXA010000110.1:37790-39513 GCA_046259705.1 Caldilineaceae bacterium | reverse complement strand
GCTATCCGGACGCTTCGTGCGAAGAAGGCTTATTTTCCGCCACGGGAATACCTGCGCTCAAAAGATCCGCCACCCATCGCGCACTGTCGTCAGGCTGGAAGATCAGCACTTTAAGGGCTACGGTTAGTGGAACACCCACTATCAGGCCCACAGGTCCAAGGATGGTACTCCAGATGATAATCGATGCAATGGACCAGAATGGAGAAAGGTCCAGACCTTCGCGCATGACGGCTGGTTTGATCCCCTGATTGGCGATCGTAGCCACGATCAGGTAGGCCACGAGCACTAGTAAAGCCAGGGAAGCGCCGCCAGCCTGCCCGGCCACGAGCATTGGCGGGAGAACCGCTATCCAGAAGCCGAGCACAGGCACAAAACTCAGAACGAAATAGAGGATGCCCCAGTGGGCGGGGAACGGAACCCCCAGGCGATGAAGCACGAACGACAAAATTGCGCCGCCGGCCATTCCGAGAAGCGACGTGATGCCGACATATTGGCGAACGCGCTCCACGTAATCGACGGCGATTGCGGTCGGCAACATTTCGAGCCGGTCTTTGTTTTCGATCTTCTCGGGTAGAAGAAATGCCTCAATGATCATAAAGACAACAATCAGTATCACGAGGCCAAACATGGAAACGCTTTCGACCAGAAGCTGAAGTATGTTAGTGGCTGTACGTGCGGCTGCTTCCGGCGGCACTACTTGCTGTAACTCTGTTACGGACACGCCAAACTGGCCTAGTAGCCGACCGGTATCGTTCTCCATTTCCGCCAGTCCCTGCACGACCATGGGTACGGCGTCAAGCAGCCGGATCGCGGTTACAATCAGCACGCCTGCGATCAAGAGCGTAGCCGTCAGCGCTACAACCACCGATAGCATCAGTGACAACCAGCGAGGCAATCCGTGGTCGCGCAACCAGAAACCCATTGGACTCGCCGTCATGACAATCATCATGGCCAGCAAGAAACTATTGAACAGAGCGGCATAAAGATTGAGAAACCATACACAAATACCGATGCTGGCAAAGACGACGAAGAACAGGATTGTTCGGGGCACCAACTGTCGTGCGTCTTGCATGGTCATTCCTTTCCGGCAGATTGCTGCCTGCGGTGCAATCAATAGTTGGCTTGCCGAACTAATTAGATGACGACACGGTTTCCACCCGTGTCAAACAAGCGAGCTCGGGTGGTTCGAATACCGCCCACAGGAGTTCGCCCAACAAGAAGAGATGAACACTGCATGCGCGTTCATCTCTTCTTCCCGTTGGGGATGCTACTCTGAAGCGCTGAACAGCAACCGCTACACCGGTCTAGCCAACGCCCGTCGGTGTTGCATCTTTCTACCCGGCGTTGGTCGATGCGACTGGCAGCTGGTATCTAGGCAGCGGTGCTTCCGCCGTACGACGAATAGCCTGGAATCTGATTGCGCTGTTCGTAGATTGAGCCCCACTTCATGACGTCGAGAAGCACGCCCAGGGCCACCCATAGCCAACCCCATCCCGTCACTCCACCTGCCACTATGTCGTAGGCAAGCATATACATGATTGTGGTGTAGGGGAGCGCTATGATGCCTAGCAGCGGCAGAATCCAGTCGCCTTTCCAAACCAATGCCCATCGATCGCTGAAGATCCACGCGATGATGAGAAATACTCGGGGCAGAGCTGCAAAGCCGAATGCCAACAGACATGCACAACCTAAACCAAGAATCATCAGTTCACCTCTTTCTTTA
>JBJYXA010000110.1:32560-37690 GCA_046259705.1 Caldilineaceae bacterium | reverse complement strand
AATGGTGCACGCCTACGATCACGCTGTCGACAGTTCGCCACCTCCTTATCTCTTCCGCCAACCTCCAAAACTGTGATCCGGCCCGTTTTCCTTCCGATGTGGACGCCAAAGTACTTTGGGCCATGTGGGACCGAGCCGATGACACGACCATGAGCCGACAGTGCGGCTTGTGTTGCAGAAAACCGCTTATGTCAACACGACGGTTTCGTCAGAGCATCGTCTCGATATCGTCCAGTTCCGCCTTCATCTGAGCCATCGCCGTCTCCTGGGCCTGGATCATTCGCCGCAGAGCGTCAATCTTGGCCTTCGGTTCATCCGAAGCAACCTCAGTTGACTCGACTTCTTCTTGTTCATCCTCTGCTCGAGACGGCGAGAGGAATAAGTTTGCGAGATACCCGCTTAGGGTGCCAAAGAGGCCGACACCCGCAGTCATGACAAAAATCGCAATCGTGCGTCCCGCATTGGTTACGGGATAGCGGTCGCCATATCCAACCGTCGTGATAGTGACGTATGCCCACCATATGGCGTCGGATGCGCTGGTGATATTCGCGTCGGATGAGGCGCTCTCCGCGCGCAAGATGAATAGTGAGCCGAACTCCAGCACACACAGCACGAGAAAGCCTACTGTTAGCAGGGCGTTCTCGGCGCGGTGGTCGATGAACTCACGAACAAGATTCTTCGCCCCGAACGTAATAAAAAGTCGAATCACGCGCCATAACCTAAACACGCGCAGGATCTTCAACTGTTGGAGCGGAAGACTGGAAAGCAGGTCGGCCCAACCAAACCTTCTGAAGAAGTATTCTCGTCTGTTCTCGGCAGTGAAGAATCGATAGAGAAAGTCACCCAAGAAGATGGGGAACATGATGGCGTTAATAACCACCAACACTGTATATAGGTTCGGGTCGCTGGAAAAGAGCATGATCACGAGATTAATGATCGAGAGTAGGGAAAGCGCGCCGATGAACAGCTCATAGCCGGTGTTTTTCAGTTCATTGGGTTTGCCTGGCTTCAATGTCATTTCGATCCTACCGTTCTATCTCGCGTGAACAATTCCCGGTTGCGAAAGAACCCATCTCTGGGTTGACCCGCGCGTGGTTGCATTATTGGGCCGCCGCTCGCACGTCGTTCATCGGAGCGATGCGACCAACCATTGGGCCCTTTCACTCAGGGCCGTTCAGTTGCGGTGATCTCGTCGCCGGACTTCGCAGGCGCGTCACGATAGCTCACCGTCAAGATGTAGACGCTCACCGCTATCACCCAGACAGGAAACACCATGATCACCCACAGCGACAGGTTGATCGCGAGTAGTAGCACAATTGCCAGCGCATAGGTCAACCAAATCAGGAGGCGAGGCATGAGGCGGGTTCGCATCCATATGGTGCCCAGAGACATCATGAACACGCCTGCCATGCGAATGGCATACACGTTCATGATGGTGTACATGACGCTACGGCTGAAGGTGATGACCTCGCCTTTGGCCATTTCGGTCGGCGATACAAGATATGCACTGATCATGCCGCCCGCAAGCGCCGCAGAAATGAATATCATGGCCAAGAAGAGCAATCCGCTGCCATAAAAAACGGTGGCAAAGAACTGGTCCTCGCTCTCACCGAGATGGGAGCGAACGGCGCCCATGAACCATAGAAAGAATATTCCCACGAACGGAACGAACGTCAAGGCGAGGCGAACAGTCCTAGCACTAGTCTGCAGCCAGGCATTTGCGCTGGCCCCCGCGATGTCTTCGGGGATCGTGAGTCGCATCAGGCTCATGCTGATGATGAACAACACGCCGAACAAGATGCCCGCGATAGCGGCCGCTCGCGGCGTTGTCAACCGAGAACCCCTACTTACCTGTTCCTCGTTCATTTGCTCCACCTGCAGTCCCCGGACTTGTTCCAATGCAATTCGGTCCACCGTTTAATTTGCGTAACAGTCGGTGAGCCAGAATGCAACTAGCGCTCGCGACTCATTTCGGGCCACATGAGATAGGCGCCCGTGAAGAAGCACGCTGCGCCGATCAGGGTGAAGACCGTGGCCCATGTCGCTAAATTGGCGAAAATAGGTTGCGGCCGTATAAAGGCCATAAATGCAGAGATAAGAAATGCGACGCAACCTATGAAGTTGATGATGGTGATCCACCAGTTGAGTTCGCGGCGCCTCCAACACCACCAGCTGGCGCAAATCTCCACTATGGCCAGCGTGCCGGAAATCTGAAAGAGCACGGAGCCGACCATGTCCGGCACCCAGATAAGCAGATCCTGACCGAACCAGCGCAGGTCTAGGAACGCATCGAAGGTGTTGAAATTGAACATGATCGTGCCGAGAAACTGGGAGAACGTCACCCAGAAATCAATCCGGCCCGGCTGTATCGCCAACCATTTGCGCCTGGCCTGCGGAGCATCTACCCCCTCGGTGGTACCGGCATTGATTGATTGGTTGTACTGGCAATACCCTGCGGAAGTGAAGAATATAGAACCCACGAAGAAGGAAAGGTTAATGACCCCGTAGTTGCTATACCCTGCTAGGAACAGAATGCTGCCCAGAATGAAGCCGGATGAGCCGATCATGAACAGAACGGCAATCCACCAGTTCAGTTCGCTCGGCGCCCAAACCAAGTAGGAGGTGTGCCGATCGCGATCCTCTGGCCTTCCATCCGAGCCAAGAATTCCGGGACCGAAGTGCTTGCGATGTCGCCGCGAAGTCCAGATTCTGATAGAACCATCTTCTAGCTCATGCGTAATCCGCGTGACGAAGGATACGGTCCGCCTAGTCTCTATATGCTTCCATTCTGCGGGCATCCGCATATGGCCATAGGACACAAGCTCTGACATAACGGAGGTCTCCTATTGCGTCGCTTTCGTTGTCAGCCAGCCGGGCATTGTGAGATTCCAGTAGATGGCCGCCACACGCAGCCCGAAGATGATGCCCATGATGATGGCTATCAGCGGCGCAAACACGAGTCCCAAGACCTTATCGATTGCTTGTACCGTGAAGAACGCAACGCCGACGGCGTCGAGATAGAGCACCAGCTTGGGGCATGGACAACGTGACGGTACACAAGAAAGGCAAGCATCGACGCCGCAATGGCGACCCAAATGAAAATCAGATCGTCCACCCAAAAGACATTTGCATTCAAAATGATGTCTCGAATCGTGCCTCCGCCAATAGCGGAGATCACACCAAAAGTCACACGGCTGAAGATATCGCTGCCTTCCCTCAGCCCTGCCAGCACCCCCGTTACAGCGAATACCGCGACGGCGGAAAGTGTCAACAAACTTCCAAACCCGGATACGGAAGACGACATCTGCTGCCCTCGAAAGCCTCAATTTCGGACTGGTTGGTTTAGGTCAAAGGGGCCGGCATGAGACCATTGGCGATGCCGCCCCCCGAATCAGGTGTGGACACGGCTAGTGCTTAAATCCGCCTCCCTCTTCTTCGGTCATCGGCTTCGACACCGGATGGCGGGCGAAATGATTGACCGCATCGCGATAGTCGTCGAGCAGCAAGTTGGCCAGGTCACGGCTGAAGCCATGCTTGACGAGGATGCGCTGTATGGCCAGGTCCTCTCGATTGGGAGGCAAGGTGTAGGCTGGAACGAGCCAGCCGCGCGTCCGCAGGCGGTCAGCCAGGTCAAATAGCGTGAAGCCGTGATCGACGCCTTCTTTGAGCTTCCATGCTATGGCAGGAAGGCCGCCGCGACCATTGTAGATGATATCGAAGGGTTCCATCTTGGCGATCTCATCGGCCAGGTATTGCGCTGTGTCATAGCTGGCCTGATGGACCTTACGATAGCCTTCCTTTCCCAACCTCAGAAAGTTGTAGTACTGGGCAGCAATTTGGCCTCCCGGTCGTGAGAAGTTCAGTGCAAACGTGGGCATGTTCCCGCCCAGATAGTTCACGTAGAAGATCAGGTCGTCGGGCAGGTCCGCCGTATCCCGCCAGACCACCCAGCCTACGCCCAAAGGCGCTAGGCCGAACTTGTGGCCGGAAGTGTTGATGGACTTTACTCGGGGCAATCGAAAATCCCACTCCAGGTCGGGGTAAACGAAGGGAGCGAGGAAGCCGCCACTGGCGCCGTCCACATGAATCGGAATGTCCAGGCCTGTCTCTTCTTGCAGTTTGTCAAGCGCGTCGCTAACTTCCTTCACCGGTTCGAAGTCGCAGGTGAATGTCACGCCCAGCGTGGGCACTACGCCTATGGTGTTCTCATCGACGCGCTTGAGTACTTCTTCCGCGTTCATGATCAGGCGGTCACCCTCCATAGGAATCTCGCGGTGCTCCACGTCCCAGTAGCGCGTGAATTTGTGCCAACAGACCTGAACCGGACCTGTGATTAGGTTCGGTTTCTCGATGGACTTCCCCGCGGCCTTCTGGCGCGCGCGCCAGTTCCACAGCAGCGCCATTCCACCAAGCATGGCGGCTTCGCTGGAACCGGTCGTTGAGGTGCCCAGGGTATTGGCTGCATCGGGCGAATTCCACAGATCGGCCAGCATATGGACACAGCGCGCTTCCAGCTCTGCGGTCTGTGGATACTCGTCCTTGTCGATCATGTTTTTGTCGATGGTCAGGTTCATGATGTCGTGGATTTCGGGCTCCAGCCACGTCTGGCAGAAAGTAGCCAGATTTTGACGAGAGTTGCCATCGAGCATCAACTCATCCGCCACGACACGATAAGCGTGCCGGGGATCGTGCTCTTTCTCGGGCATCCTGAACTTAGGCATGCTGATCGAAAGATCCGAGGAAGCATAGATATCGTCGTCCAGCTGCTCTCGAACATCATCTCTTTGGTGCAGCATATCGACTTCTCCTAACTGTATACAGAGCAAGGACGAGTCCATTGGCACTCCGTACCTCGGGTACCCCACGGTAACACCGCTTACTCTAGCTCTTGCTCAAAAATATTCCGGATATCGCTATCTATTCCTACCCGTGCCGAGACTTGCGGCTCGACCAGTAATCTGATTGCGAAAACAGATACTGTAGTCGCAACCGACTGATCTCCCGAACACGGAGCAAATGACGGACGGTAGCTGCCGCTCCGACGACCAGCAATCCAGTCCTAGAAATGCTCCACAGAATTTCTGCATTCACAGTTCAGACTCCTATTTCTCTTGTGGCCTCACATAGTCC
>JBJYXA010000110.1:0-32460 GCA_046259705.1 Caldilineaceae bacterium | reverse complement strand
GAATTTCTGCATTCACAGTTCAGACTCCTATTTCTCTTGTGGCCTCACATAGTCCGCTTCGTTATCGTCGCGAATTCATGCGAGTACCGCTCGCACCACATTCAGCGTGCATTATGGAAGCCTACGACTCCCGCAGATCCATTGGGTGGCGCATTATCGGCGTTACTGTGTCGGCGGTCACCTGCCACGTGCGACCGTTTCACTGTCTCTTGGCCCAGAGTTATGTCCGCTCAAGACTCACAACTGTACTTGTTCTGTAACAAAACATGCACAGAGACCCATCTGACTTTGACGGGCGATAGTTCTGACACCGGGTCTCTGTGCGTCTATGCGTACCTTGCCCCGCCCAACGCCACTAGCCTCGCCTAGAACCTGCAGAAAGCTCGCATAACGCGTATGACCGGGACGAACCATGGCAAGGCGGACACTGCCCACGGCTCCAGCAAACTAGGCGGCGATGCCGGCCGCTACGGCATGCACCGCGGCGTGTTGGTGCAACTCCTGCTCCGCTTCCATTTGCGCAGGTTTAAGGTCAAACACAACCTGCTTGAGCGTTCCGGTGAACGCGTACGGAGCCTTGTCCTCATAGTCGAGGTCGACCACACCACCGTTGTCACGTCCCATATCCATACCGGCATAGGTCGTGAACAACATCGCCACCGTGTGAGGCATGGCGCCTTCCCCAATTTGCTTGTCATTGGCCCACAGCGTTACTTTGCCGCCGGCCCCAGGTTTCGGCTCGTCGATCTCAAACAGCATCTTCACGGTCACTTCGCCCGTCGGTATAGGTTCGGTCGAAGTCTGCTTGTAGGTGTCAATGCCGAGGAATTGATAGGTGTGAACAAGATGTCCCTGATCATCAATCCAGAGGGAGAACCCGCCGATGAAATCGGCGAAGGCACAAAGAACACCCTCTGCGCCTTCTTCGGGGACCTCCAGATTGGCCTCGATCGAATAGGAGCGGCCGTAGATGCGGGGAATCACCGTCGTTGACACGTTTTGCACGTCGCCGGCGAAGCTATAGCGAGTGGTTGTCTCCATCGGTGGGAGGATGCCGAAGAACACGCTGAGCCCACCCAGCAATGGCAGTACCCGGTTGCGTTCAGCCTCCTTCCAGAAGAGTTCCTTGAGTTCGGCCAATTTCGCCGGGTTCTCTTCGGCCAGATTGTGCGCCTGGCTGAAGTCGTCGGGGAGATAGTAGAGTTCCCACGGATCCTGCTCAGGGTCGTACCCGCTCCCTGGTTTGAACCGGCTGAGCGTAGCGGGCGAGAAGTCCCACGGTAGCTTGTCGAGTCGTGCGCATGCCCACCAACCGTCCTTGTATATGGCGCGGCTGCCGTACATTTCGAAATACTGTACCGTATGGCGCTCTTTAGCTTCGGCGTCGTCGAAGGTATAGGCGAAGCTCGTACCATCCATGGGTTCCTGCTCGATGCCGTCGACCATGGCCGGCTCAGGGATGCCGATTGCTTCCAGGATGGTGGGCGCGACGTCGATGCAGTGTGTGAACTGGCTTCTGATTCGGCTGTCCGGCTTCAACCCGTTGGGCCAGGCAATGACCATGGGATCGCGCGTGCCGCCCAGGTGGCTGGCCATCTGCTTACCCCATTGGAAAGGCGTATTATTGGCGTGCGCCCAGGCCGCCGCGAAGTGCGGCGCCGTATACTCGCCGCCAAGCTCTTCAATGCCGCCCCATTTGTCTATTAGCGCAAGCTGCTCTTCGGCGTTCAGGACGACTCCATTGAAGAATGTCGTCTCGTTGAAAGAGCCCGTAGTCGTGCCTTCCATGCTTGCGCCGTTGTCACCCCAAATGTAGACGATCAGGGTGTTGTCAAGCTCGCCCATGGCTTCGACTTCGTCGAGAAGCCGGCCCACGTTCCAGTCGGCGTTCTCCGAGAAGCCGGCGAAGACTTCCATCTGGCGTGCGTAGAGCTTCTTTTCGGCGTCGCTGAGCGTGTCCCAGGCCGGGTATGGGTCGGGGCGCGGGGCAAGCTCGGTGTCCGGCGGGACAATGCCCAGTTTCTTCTGACGTTCCAGGGTTCTTTCCCGGTACTTGTCCCACCCGTCATCGAACTGACCCTTGTACTTGTCAGCCCACACCTTTGCCACATGATGCGGCGCATGGGTAGCACCGGTGGAGTAGTATAGGAACCATGGTTTGTTGGCGTCATGGGCCCGGACTGCGTGCAGCCATTCGACGGACTTGTCGGTGATGTCGTCAGGGAAGTAGTAGAGGGCTCCGTCCTTGCCTTCGGGTACGCCTAGAACCGAGTTGTCCTGGGTGATGATCGGGTCGTACTGGCCAGCCGCGCCGGTCAGGAACCCCCACCAGTGGTCGAAGCCCCACGCCTGCGGCCAGTGTTCAAATGGGCCGGCCGGACCCATTTCGCGCCCGGGTGTCATGTGCCACTTGCCGAAGCCGCCGGTGATATAGCCGTTCTCCTTGAGGATACGCGGCAGTGCGGTGCAACTGCGCGGCCGTGTGCCTGTGTACCCGGGATAGGGTCCCGGAAACTCGGCGATGCCGCCCATGCCGACACGATGGTGGTTGCGTCCGGTTAGCATCGCCGCCCGGGTCGGAGAGCAGACCGCCGTCACGTGGAAGGCGTTATAGGTCAAGCCCATATCCTGGACGCGCTTCAGCGCGGGTGTACGGATCTCGCCGCCGAACGTGTCCGGACCGCCGAACCCAGCGTCGTCGATAAGGACGATCAGCACATTGGGCGCGTTCTCCGGCGCCTGCGGGCCGGGAATGAAGCTGTAATCTGCGACGGCTTCGTCCATGGTGCGTGCAATAGCGCCGCCAAATTTGCGGTCGGGGATAGGCAGGACGGTTCGATCCGGACTGAATTTACCTCTGGCATCGTCCAACGCCTTTTTGAGCCCTTCCTTTCCACCCTCCTCCATGTATGCGACAGACTTGGCCGGCGAGTCGACCATCGCCTGTTGTGCCGCGAGCCGGTCCTCTTCGTCGACGATTGCCAGTATGGCAGCCGAGCCTGGCTTCAGATTCTCTCCGAGTCCGCTCTCTATGCTGCTCGTGATCTTGTTCTTGGCAAACCTGCCGACCAGTGCACCCGCCGCGCCGCCGATCGCGATCGAGGCCAGCAGAGGAGGGGCAGCGAGGCCAACCAGCAGGCCGACGCCTCCACCCCATCCGGCGCCCTTTCGGCCTAGATGATCGCCTGTCTCGCGGACGCTGATCTCTCCGTCCTGGTTCTTCTGAACCAGAATCATGCCGTCCGTTCTAACCTTCTTGTCTTTGACGAGCTGTACGAGCGCGTCAAAGTCCTTCTCGGCCGGCTCGACCGCCATATAGGCGGCCACGATTATGATGTTCATTTGTCCACTCATGTGTACTCTCCTTCGATCAGCTCCGAGTGTTCGCTGAATCCCTGAACCATCGTGATTTAGAAAGGAACTGACATGGCGCCGCGGTTCAAATAAATGTCCCGGTACGCGGCTCCCTTCGCGAGCAGTCGTGTGCGTGCGAAGGGAGCCCGCCGCGCTGTCTATTGTTGTGTCGTGTTGAACAGAACGTTAAACATCAGAACCTTGCCGTCCTTGCTTCGACTCGATCTCGGCGTAGAGTTCACGTCTTGTAGTTGGCTCTCAAACACCATGCCGGGCAGGTCTCCGGTCGGCGGCAACGGTGACACCAGTAGGCCAGCTGCGCCAGCCAAGTTCTGGTACATGAGCAGCTGTTCGTTGTCCGGCGACATAGACGCGGTCCAAGGCGAGTAGAAGCGCAGCGGTACGCCTTTGTCATCCGGCATACTCATGTACGCTTGCTCATCTGCCACGTTGCTGAAGTCCACCACCGGCGTCATCTCACCGCTTTCCACATCCACGTAGTACAGAACAACCACGGGCATCTGCGGATTGTTGTTCTGCGTCAGGACTACAAGGTGCTTTCCGTCCGCCTGCCAGGAGAGACCTGTCGGATAGAGCGGCGAGCCCGTCCACGTAAGGTTAGCCGTTTGGAAGTCGTCGGACGTGGCTACTTGGCGGGGCGGAACGCTCGTGTCACTGACGTCGACAACCCACAGACCGTTGCTGTTGCTATCTGCTGTGTCCGATTGGTCCTCGTTGACCGGGATCACGGCAACTTGGCGCCCGTCCGGGGACAGCGCTGAGACGCCGTCCATGAACCAGGCCTCTTCTTTGAAGAGAATCAGATTACCGCCCATATCATTCTGGACCTGACGTACTTCTTCGGGCTGTCCGCCTTCCGGCGCGATCTTCATGATGCTGAGGGTCATCGAAATTGGCACTTCGGGATTGGGGATGCTTCGCCAGAAGTAGATCTGGCCGTCCTGGGCATTCCACATGGGCAAGTAGTCGAGTTCGAACGTCCCGGATTCTGCGGCTACCCAGCTTCCCTGTACGCCGTCATCGGTCAGATCCACGAACGCGTTGTTGGTCGTATCGAAAACCCAGATGTCGCTCTCATTGCCCTGTGTGACCGGATCTTCGGTGAAGGCAATGTACCTGTCATCGGGAGACCAGAAGAAGGCGTAGGGGTAACCGTCGTACGTATCCGGCGCCACGTTACAATCTGACGCAGCGGTCTCGAACGTATAGAGGCAGAGTTCGCCCTCTCTGTTCCACAGACGTCCTTCCGATTGGGGCCAGGTCAGACGATCACCGCTGGTAGACAACGTGACCAATGACGGGTTCTTGTTATCGGTAACGTCTGCAATCGATGCTTCCGATATGACCTGGATCGCGGGGTTGGCCATGGCTTCCGCTTCGGATTTTGCTTCCTCGCCCACAACCTCCTCGGCCGCCACCTGTGTAGCGTCGGCTTCGGCAGTAGGTGCGATGGTTGCCTCGGCGGTTGCTTCAGCCTCCGGGACTTCCGTGGCCGCGCCTTCGACTGTTGCTTCGGCCTCACCTTCGGCGGTTGTTTCAGCCTCCGGGACTTCCGTTGCCGCTTCTTCCACCGATGCCTCGGCTACATCTTCGGCCGTCGCCTCAGCCTCCGGGACTTCCGTGGCTACCTCTTCCACTGTCGCTTCGGCTTCCGCTTCCACGGTTGGCGCCTCTGTAGCTGCCTCCTCTACGGCGGCTGCCGGAGTGTCCGTAGGGGCCTGTTGGCTGCCCCTATTTCGGCCGCACGCAGTGGCAAGGACAAGCATTGCTACGACAACCATCACAATAATGACTACTCGTACAGCCTTCATGTTTTCCTCCTGGTTACTCTCTTACGTCACTGGCGCCGGCCGTCTACAAGCCCGACCGAAACGTTTACTCAGCACCCACTCCATAGACCAAAATCACGGTCCCATCACCGTCACGAATGAACATCACTTCATCTTCGATCTCAAACGAAGCAGCTCGTTGCAGGCTGGCGAGATAGATTGACTCCGCTTCCATCACTGCGTCCTCACATTCTTTGTCCGTGGACTGGAAAGCAGGGTCAACCACTAATTCAGTATCGCCGGCCTCATACTTTGTCTCATAGTCGTTGCAGCCCGCCGCCCCCGTCAGCTTGCCATCCTCACCGAACAGGGCAGACAGTGCACCATTATCGGCGACTTGCTGGCCTTGCATCTCGTTCAATACCCATTCGGTGCCCGCCAACGGGACCATGGCCGCCTGAGTGTCAGCCGGCGCCGTCGCGGCAGGCTGACATGCCGCCAGCAAGACAATTAGGCTCAGGGCCAACCCGATCATGACTCCACGCCGCAACATGTGCCGCCGCTCCTTTCTGGTGCACAATCCGCAAAGATACTCGGTTTTCCGAAGTCCGCAGCTGCCTAGTTAGGTCGTTACAGAAACGGAATATTTCGTCTGAATACTCACAATAACTGCCTGGGTAAACCCTGTTGGCAATAGTCTGACCTGTTTGCCGCCTAGTCCTGCGCATCCTGTACGCCGTGAAATATGAAGAGCGGCTCGCCGTCGCCAGTTGTCATTTCGACACTACGCGCGGTATCACCTAGCACGGTGGCTGTGGGCAGCATTGATAGGTACATACTTTCCTGATCCATCACACCTTCCGGGTCTGCGCATGTCTTGTCCGTGACCGTCAATGCGCCGATGGCAATCGTTTCTTCACTGAGCGAGTACGGGGCGGAGTACTCATTGCAGCCGGCGTTACCGGTGACCTGTTCGCCGTCGAACTTGGCCGTGATCGCGGTGCCCGCCAGAAGCGGCTGCCAGACACTCAATTCCGGTGACAGGAACTTCAGGTCCCACAGTGTTTCCTCGAAAGGCAGGGGCTCGATGGGCACCATCGTGAGTAAAAGCTGGCCGTCGTAGTCGTAGAGGAGCAGCTTGCCGTCGCTGAGTTTGTACGTACTCACGTCCCACAGCGAATTGGAATAGGTAGCGTCCTGATTCACCAGCGCGGTTTCGGTACAGCCGCCCTCCGTCATGGCCGGAGTCTCAAGCCGCAAAGAGTCACCGTCAACCCCATAGACGCCGACGAAATAATTGCATCCCGTGAATCCGTTGTAACGCTGAGCCATTAAATGGAGCGAGGGATACGTGTCGGGGATTACGGGGATCGTGTCGCCGACGCCGCCGAACGATTCGGCCTCCCAAGCTGTATTCACCAGCGCGAGTTCGTCCTGAACTTCCTGCGCAGCCTCGACCGTCTCGACCGCAGCCGTTGCCGGAGCGGGGGTCGGCGACGCGCTTCCACAACCGGCCAGGCCAACGGCAGCTAAGATGCAAAGCACAATCATTGTAGGCAGCATGGTGGTGTGTCGTCTGGTGTTCAAGTGTCCCCTCCTCTGCGATCGTCTTGTTGGAACCAAGTCGCATTTCGGTTCAGGCCCTTGCGGGCCAGTTCGATTACGGCCCAGTTATTCCTTATCGCCCAATGCCTGCTTTAGGTTTTCTTCCGCTTCTTCGGATAGCGTCGTCTGCAGCACCTTGCCGTGGTGTTCGCGCAACACGCCGAGAACTGCATTTGGATCGCCCTTGCCGAGAATGAACAACGCTGAGGTACCCGGCTGAATTTGTTCGCCGACTTCCTTAACGAAATCGCCGTCAACGCCCAAGTGCATGAGCCTGGCAATGAGTGCACCGCCGCCGGCGCCTAGCAACAGGCCTCCTACGGGCAAGAAGATTCCGCCGAGCAGGATGCCGACGAGCGCGCCTAGGCCTGTGCCGGCCCACGTGCCCTTGCTGACCTGGCTGTCGACATGTACCTTGCCGTCGGCGTCCTTCACCACCACAGCAGTGTCTTCGACAGACACAGTGCCGTACTTGGACTGCCCGCGCAGGCTGTCGCGGACCTGTTCCGCCTCTTCCGTATTGTCGAAAGCGATTACGATTAGGTTAGACATGCTGAGTCCTCCTCTGTGACTGATTGGTTGACAATCGAAACGCACGCTGCTACATCGACATGGGGCGGGCCCAGTTCTTGGGGCCACTTACGGTTGTGTGGCTTGCCCGCCGTTCTGAAATTCCATCCGCTGTTCACCGCCGGCGGTCTCCAGTGCCAGACCGCCTGTCCCATCAAGTCCTCCGGCTGCCACGGCGCCCAACAGCTCAAGATACTGCTGATCCAGCGAAGCGTCTCCACAGAATGCCAGGGTAGTAGGTCCCAGGGTGATGGTGAAGCCATCCTCTTGCGAGTAGACGCCGCTGAAGTTGTTGCAGTCAGCCGCGCCGTACGTTGTGCCATCCGGATTGAAGACGATGGTGTAATTTTCCGGAGTCGACACTTCTTGCGTTACGCCCGTGGCCTGGTTGTTGAGGACTATCCATTGCCAGATGATGCCCTCGATCGACTCTTGTTGGTCAGCCTCTGCCGGGACTGGCGTCGGCGCAGTCACCGGCACACAGGCAACCAGTATGGTCATCGCAAACGCTAGGACAACGATCTTTGACGTTCTATTCATGCGTTTTCTTCCTCCGATGCACTGTCATGATCTGCATCAGTTGCAGCAAGGTTCTGTAGCCACTTTTGTCCGGCGTCCCACGCCGTTCGCTCGGCAGAAAGCACGCGAGACGTAGCGGGGATAACATTTTCGGCTCCAATTTCGTCCAACGAACCGCTCTTCTGTAGAACGGCCAGCACCTCTGGAGTAATGTCGGCCAGGATGAGGCGACTACCACTTGACTTCAGGTCCTTTGCAAGATGCTCAAGCCACAGAATTCCCGTGCTCGTGAGCCGGTGCATATCTCGCAGTATCAGGACCAGCACGGCGCCGGACACACCTTGAGATGACGGGATCTGGTCCTGAGCGGCGGGAACCTCGGCGAAGAAATCCAGGCCCTGCAGCACCAGCATAGTGATCTTGCCGGGCGGCAAAGCTGCAGGCACGTCCTGCATTTCCCAGGTGCCGTCTTCCAAGGGAACCACCTGTTGAAAACGGAACTTGCGCGCCGAAGCACCCACATAGAGCAACACTGACAGGATGGCGCCGAGAAAGATCGTATATTGCAACGGGATGAATAGAGCCGAGAACAGGGTCAGCGCCATGGCGGCGATGGGACCCCAATCGCCCGTGCGCAGTACCAAACGAGCACTCGGTATGCGCGCCGTGATCAGTTCGACTCCAATTACCACCAGCATCCCGCCGATGACGGCCAGCGGTACTTTCTCTGCGCTGCTGCCGAACAGCAGCAGGATCACGCTCAGCCAAATCCCTGCGAGGACACCGCCCCAACGGCTGTTTGCACCAGCGCCCACGCTGATACCGGTGCGCGATAGCGATCCTCCCGTGGCCATGGACTGGAAAAAGCTACCCACGAGGTTGCCAAGCCCTTCGCCGACGAAATCACGCGACTGCGGGGCTTTGCTGCCATCGGGGTTCGGCACGGCTGTGCTGATTCCGGCTCCCTGCGCCAATGCCACGAGCGCCACGGACACGGACCCGAGGGCAAGCTGTGGTACGAGGCTGAAATCGGGCAACATGAAATTCGGCAATCCGTTAGGAATCGTCGCGATGCTGCTAACCAGCTCCGTTTGGATGCCAAGGATGTTGACCGCGGCCGTGGCTAGGAAAAGCACGATGATGGCTGCATATTTCTCTATGGGACGGATTCGTTTGAGCGCCACCATGACAATGATCACGGCGACAGACACCCCGACGGTAGTCCAGTCCCATTGCGAGACGTTCTGCAGCCAGTTGAGCGTTTTCTGCATCTCATTCCCGCCCACAGGTGAGTAGCCGGTCAGGTGATGCTCTTGGCCCAGGATAATCAGGAGCGAGGCGCCGGCAACGAAACCGGTCATGACCGCGTTGGACACGAAGTTGACGATGCTGCCCAGACGCGCAATGCCCAGCAGGAACATGATGGCGCCGACCAGGAACGTGATCGTGAAGAGCGCCTGGGGCAACTGGCTGCTCTGGATGTTCGCCTGTTGCATCACACTGCCCGTGGCCAGCGCAATGGCGCTGGTCAACGTGCTGATCATCAGGATCGAGCCGGTAGTGAGCGATGCCGCTATGGTAGCTACAACGCCTGAATACATGCCATAAATAGGATTGACATTGGCCAACTGGGCGTAGGCCATACCTTCCGGTATGCTGAACAGTCCGGTGGCCAGGCCAGAGACTACGTTTGAAACAAGCCCGGACCTCTTAGCCGGTGCTGTATCGGAGGGGGTTTCTGATTTAGCGCTCATCGCTACGTCTGCCTCTGAATAGTCGCCGGGATTAGTGGTGAAGACAGGTCGTTACGAGATTTCATCATGGGCTCGTTGTGGCTTGAAATCGCTTTACGCAACGGTCTCGGCTGCCGGCATTTTCTGCGCGTCGTCGGCATGATACTGGGCCAGCAAGGCGCTCTCCTTGTCCCTACCCGGGAACAGGAAGAAGACCAGCGCTGCCCCGATGAGCACGGCTATAATGCCCGCGATGTAGGCGGATTGATCTCCGGCCAGAAATGAACTCTTAGCGGCCGCCGTGATCTGGTCAGCGTATTGGGGATATTGAGCCGCGACACTCTGCGCCCCTGCATAGGACATTTCCAGAGCACTGGTAACGCTACTTGGTATTTGCGAAGCATCCGAGACACCGGCCATGGCCGACGCCATGGCCGCTGCATACCCGCTGGCAAGCAGGGCCCCAAAGACGGACTGAAAAAGCGCCCCACCCAAGTCGCGCTGCAGGTCCGCGGTTCCTGATGCCATACCTACTCGAGTTACAGGCACTGACCCCGTGAGCGAGCGCGACGCAGGCGTACCCGCCAGTCCAACGCCGACGCCGACAAACGCATAGCCGATGCCCACCGGCCAGTACGAGACTCCTTCCTTCCACAGGAGAAGCATTGTCACAAAGCCCAGCAGAACGAATGTATAGCCGCCGAGCAATGTAAAACGCGAGCCGCGGGCTTCCACTATCTTGGCCGACCGCGGTGCAACCAACACCATGAAAATGGCTGCCGGCAGGATGGCAAGGCCTGCGTTCACAGTCGAGTACCCCAACACATCCTGGAGGAACTGCTGTCCGATGAACATGGCGCCCATGAGAGAACCGAAGACGATGATGCCGCCTACGGCGGCCACCCAGAAGGTAGGTCTGGCCGCGACCGTCAGGTCATACAGTGGATTGGCGGCTCGTCGCTGCCGAATCACGAAAAGTACAAGCGCGATAAGGGCGATCGCCAGCAGGACAATCACCAGCGTTCGTTGAGTGGGCACCGGCGCGAAATTGATGCCAAGGATGAACGAGCCGACGAGGATCAGGGAAAGGATGCCGCCCAGGTTGTCGACAGGCTCAGACGTCTCGTGGACGTGCGCAGGCACGAATTTGAGCGCGAGGAACAACGCCACGACGGCAATCGGCAAGATCACAAAGAAGATCGAGTTCCAGGCAAAGACAGAGAGCATCAGGCCTGAAAGCAACGGGCCCGCCGCACTAATGGCGCCGCCAAGCGCGGCCCATAGCGCAATCGAATGTGTACGCGCCGGCCCGGGTCCCCACAGTGCAGCAATTAGGGACAACGTAGTCGGGTAAGCCATGCCTGCAGCGAAACCACCCACCAACCTGCCCACGATTAGAACTTGAATCACCGGTGCAAACCCGCTGATCAGCGCTGCCGGTATGGCGAGGGATACGCCGACGATCAGCATCAGCTTGCGCCCATAGCGATCACCGAGGGCGCCGAGCCATAGTACGGAGCAGGCGAGGCCAAGCGAATAGCTTACGGCAACCAGATTGAGCTGAGTCTGTGAAGCGTTGAAGTAGGCGCCGATCGAAGGTAGAGCCACATTTGCCATCGCCAGCGGCAAGTTGGCAACAGCAGCGACAACAATGAGGGTCATGAGAATTGTGCCCGCTTTTTCGGGCGCACCGGACGTTTCCGCCGGGACCTCCAATGTTTTTGCGGCAGTCATAGAGTCCTCATCACGCACACTCAACGGTGTGCTACGCGACTATCAAAAGATGTTGTATGCCTCACCGGATTACCGCCCGCCATTGGACTCCTCGGTGGTCGCTGCCCTTAATCCCTCGCTGCGGACAATGCGAATGCGGTCAAACAGGGCGAGCAGAATGCCAATGCCATTCATCACGTACAAGATCGTAAATAGCTTCGCGACGTTCGTCGTCGGCGTCAGATCACCGTATCCGATCGTCGCCAAGCTGATCACGCAAAAATACACCGAATCGAGGTAGCTCCAACCTTCCAGCCAATGGTAGACGACGGTGCCTATGGCCAGGACGCCGGCAGCCCAGTAGAATACGGGACGAGATCCTCTGTCACGTAGCACGTCCACCAGCAACATTCGCTGGAGTGGGTGGATCGTGCGAACCTCTTTGCGTATCTCGGTGGGTGAATCCGTCGGCGTCATCATTATCCTTCGGTGTGCCAGACCGTCGTGCCTGTGTCTGGTGCGGCTGCCGCCATCCACATGCGGTCATGGGGATGGCGGCGACCCCGCCACGGTTCGCTTAATCCCAGGTCTCCTGTGTGCGCCGGTTATCTGCGCCGGTCGCGGCGGTCATCCCGTCTATCGCGGCGGTGCATTCCCGCCACCGACACGGGTGACAACGGACGGCCGATGACGTCGATGAACAACGCGCTGGGTCCGCCGTCCACGGGCATTTCGCCGTCTAGAATTTCCACGGCGTAGCTCAGGGTGTTTCCTTCCAGTGCCGGTGCTGTCAGCTCTACCACGATGTCGGCAACCGAATCGGGGTGGAAGATCGACAAGACCGCGTTGGGCGGGTTAGCCGCGAAGCTGTCGTCACCCTTGTCCCAGGTGTCGACGAACTCTTTGGACGTGATATGGCCCGTCACGCGGTCGGGACGGTCTGAGAAGAACAGCGTAGTCGGCGCGACGGTGTGCAGGGTGAGCTTACCGTCGCCGTAACTCATGCTATGCGCCGTTTGGACAAACAGCGCCTCTATTTCGTCTGCTTCTGCTAGCGATTGGACGTTCTTTCGTTCTGCTTCCATGGTACCCTTCCTGATTCCAGCCAACCGGATCTAGCCGGGTGACTGATTGATTCTTCTGGCTAGTCCATTGCGGCGGCCGCGCCCAACATGTCCGCGCCTTCGGCTACATCAACCACACCCTCGTCTTCCATTTCGTCGGCCAGATCTGCCGCCGCGCCGGCGGCTGCCATCTCCACAGCGCCACGCACGGCCAGACCTGCGCTCGCCTCGGCGAGTTCGGCGGAACGCTGGGCGGCGATGTCAGCCGCGGCCGAGCGTATGAGCCCCTCGTCGACCTCGTCTGCTCCCAGCAGGCCCACCTGGCGGCCCGTGGCAGCCATGAGCTGTGCGAGGCTGCGCTCGGCGGCTGCGTGAAGGATGACGTCACTGGCAATACTCTTGAGCTGGTCGCCGCGGCTCTCGAGGATGAGTGCCAGCACGGGCATCTCCATCTCCTCTGCCACCTCGGCAAGCGTCGCCAATTCACCAGCAACGCGACCAACCGCCAGCCCGCGTTCGGCGTCGCCCAGGCTCATTAGGCCCACGATGGCGCCCATGGCATCGACGTCCTCAGCCGCATTGAGCAGGTCCTCGCCCTGCATAATGTCGTTGATGCCGGCCGCCCCCACTACTTCGCTGAGCGCCTGCAGACGTTCGGCCACGACGCCCGCATCTACGGATCGCGTCAGGTCAGAAGCTCCGGCCGCTGCCGCGACCACGGTCATCGCTGCGTCCGCCTTGGCTTCGTCGATCTCTTCTGCGCCGACTTCCATTTCCATAACGCCTACGTCTTCCATGTCCTCTTGTACTTGCTCTTCCATCTCAGCCATGTCGAAATCTCCCTTGCATAGGTGCATATAGATTCATGCTTGTCGCTGTTATCTGCGCCGGTGGGCTGTACGTGCTGCTGAACCCCAGCGCCAGCCTCACCGGAGACTGGATCCAGATGCCGGCTTTCCCTGTAGGAGCTGGCCCACATCATGTGCCTAGTATTTTGGCCTTTTGAGCTGCGAACTCTTCTTCCGTAAGGAGGCCCTCCTCCTTCAATTTGCCCAGTCGCTCAATCTGGTCGATGGGATCCTCCGCCGGCGCCGGGGCCGGTGCGGGAGGAGGAGGAGCATACTGCTGCTGGTCGTAGGCCTGTTGCTGCTGCACCTGGTCGTCATATTCGGCCTGGTCCTGCTGCGCGTATTTCTTTGCCTGGTGGTGCTGCACGGCGCCCGCTGTTCCGGCGACTACAGCCGTGCCTACGGCCACTCTGGCCACACGCCGCCCTACCATCCTTCTTCTTGCAATCATTCGAAGATTCTCCTTCTAGTTGAATAGCTCATCACCTCGGTCATGAACTTGATATCGGTGAAGTCACACAAATGAGATTAGGTTTCCGCCGCATCGAATATCGCGAGCATCTCTTCCACCTCTTCCATGGGAATCCTGATCTGCTCGATGAGGCGGCCGTCCGCACGCAGCACGGCTTCCTTGAAGCGTACGGCCCACAAGTTTTCGATGAGAAGCAGCGCCGCAGTTGTGTCCCCGTCCATCTGGTCAGCGATGGCCTCGATGTCTTCCACCTGAATCAGGCCGCTCACGTCGACGTCCAGCGGATCAAAGATCGCCAGGAGTTCGGCATCGGCCTGCTTCAACTCATGCGCCTCGTAGGTGCCATCTTCGTTCTTCTGAATGATGACAAGGTCGACGACGCGGACAACTTTCTTATTCACTAGGTCGAGTAGCGCCGGCAGTACTTCACCGCGCAGGTTATGGCTCTGGAACTCCAGAGCAATAAAATCGAGCGGTCCGTAGGTCATAGTTTTCCCCTTTTCAGAACTGTTCTATGGTTGTCGGCGAGCGCACAATTCCCATCTTATGGAACGCCAATTTTGGGTTACTCAGGCAGACGCTGAGCACATGGCGCACCATCATGATTGATCCTGACCCCCGTAACCGTGGATGCTCTCGAGCAGCCATTCGGGATCATCACTCTTGCTAACGAATACATCTGCGCCTGCGTATAATGCCCATCGGCTATGCATTGACTGGCTTCCCATCACGATTACGAAAGGTCGCGGGGTCAGTGCATGGAGTTTTGATATCAATGAGGCGATCGGACATCCGGGCAGTGTCCTATCTACGAGTATCACATTCGCTTCCTGTGTCTCGGCAACCCTGAGCAGAGCTTTGGCGTCGCCTGCCTCGCCGACCAGAGTGAGGCCCGACTGCTCCCGGAGCATTGTCGACAATGCCCAAAGCGTCTGTGCGTTTGGATCAGCAGCGATGACGCGTATCAAGTTGCATCCTATGTAGAGAATGGCATCGTTGCCTTCACGCATCTGTCTGTGTTGGCAAGCAACACTCAGCGAATTCAGAGACTGCCGATCTGCACGCCCTACGAGGTCCAGTGTCGCGGAACGTGGTCGTAGACTTGGCCCACGCTAACTGTTTTCGAAACCTGTGCAGATCTCGGCCTCCAACCGTTGAGCGTAGGCGCAGATGCCGTCGTTGTCCGAGACCATGGATTGCGCTTGCATCTGGCATTTCACCATCTGGGTTCTCGAAATCTTGACTTTGTGCTCGTGAGTGAAAAGAGACCTCTGTCGTTTTGCTGCGAGAGACAACGTGGCATAGGCTGGCAACAGACAGAGCAGGCTCGCCATTCGGTAGCCGCTTGCCGTGAGCGGCAGTTTGACCAGATATTCTGTAGCGCTTCGCAGTTCTTTGACCACATCTGCAATTACCATTAGGGCCCAACCGGTGGGAGCGCCTTCGAGGCGCAATGGTGCGTAGCCAACTTCATCGAGCCACGAAGCGGGCAAATAGCAGACACCCCGGTCCAAGTCGTCCTTGAAGTCCTTGACAATATTGGTTTTTTGAAGGCTGCGTCCGCACGCTTCCGACAGCTCGGATAGTTCGGCGTGCAGGTCGGGCGGAAATCCGTAGTAGTGCGCCACGAGTTCGGTTGCCATGTGTCCGACCGTGCCTGCCACGTAGTAGCAGTATTCGTTGTAGTCCGGCACGTCCGCCAGACAGCGCACGCCTTCTGAATCCAGGACAATCGGTGGCTTTGAGTCGTCTTCGATTTGCTCCATCCCCGTGGCCATCGTGGACACCCAGGTGCGGATACTGTGCCGTCCGTCATCGCCGATGCCTTCATAGATTTGCCAGAGAGGCAGGCCGCCCGGCAAGCCCATCATGCGTTTCTCACCGTCCGTCAGTCCCGGCCACTCAAGGTCTTCCCATTCGGCCAGGACGTGGATCGCAGACGCTGGGTCTATGAGCAGATCATGAAATTCGGCGAACCGCTTTCGCTGCCATGGCTCCGGTTGACCGCAGTCTTCGATATTGTCGGCCACGCGACACAGCAAATAAGCGGCAGCCAGTTGGTAGCGCAAGGGTTCTTCCAACACACGCACCACTAAGGCAAATGAGCGCGACACGTCATCCATGCATTGGGCGAGATAGCCTGCGTGTTCGGCGGAAATGGAATGAATCATCGATCACTTCGTGACGTACTGGGTCTGGAAGAAACGGATGCTGCAACCACCATGCAAACGACTCTGCCCACGCCGGTTAGCGCTTGACAACGCAACTCAGTCGCGATTTACACGCCGGCGCCGATGCACGTAACCGATGGCGGCCGCACCTTGCTCTAGTCTGACTGGAGTTTAGCACCTCCGCCGTGACAAGACGACGGACTGTCAGGTGAGAAAAGCTCTAGGATTTTGCCTGTAGCTGAGGCGGGTATGCACCCTGTAGGAAAGGGAAGTACGGGAGGAGATGAGTCAGCGAGCCATGCAAAGTCGAAGACCGCTCTGTATCATCGATGTTCTTCGATGAGGTGATGCTCGAGTGCGAAAGTAACGGCCTCGACGCGGTTTCTGACGCCCAGCTTCGAGAAAACGTTCGTGAGATGAAATGTCACTGTACGGACGGTGATGGATAACTGATCAGCAATCTTATAGTTAGGGTATCCCTGGGCAACCAGAGTCAAGATCTCCAGCTCACGGCCGGTCAGATCGAATCCAATCTCGGGACGTTTGCGTGTGGCCGCCATCAGCGCCTCGGTGGCTTCCGTAGCAAGAACGGACCGTCCTAAATGTGCTTCGTGGATGGCGTCGGAGAGGTCTTCTGCGCTGACATTCTTCAGTAGATAGCTGGTCGCTCCGGCCTTCACTGCATCCTCGACCAAGTTCTGCTCGTGAAAACTAGTCAGGGCGATCACCGCAATCGGTTTGTTCAGCGACATGATGCGTCGGGTCGCTTCGCTGCCGTCCATCACCGGCATCATCATGTCCATAAGCACGACGTCGACCTCATGAGTGGCACAGAATTCGACCGCCTCGGCGCCATTTTCGGCTTCCCCTGCGGCTTCTATCCAGTCGAAAGCGTAGAGATAATGCCGGATGCCGCTGCGAACCAGTGCATGGTCGTCAACAATCAGAACCCGGATCACTTCTGGGTCAGCCATCTTGGTCTCCTGAATCGCCGGGCCAGGCAACCGTAACGGTGGTCCCGATACCCACTTCGCTGATTATGGACAGATCTGCGCCTATGTCGGCGGCTCGCTCAACCATGATGCTAAGACCTAAATGCTCCGACCGCAGTTGCGCCTGATCGAAACCGATGCCGTCATCTGCGATCGTCAGCGTCACGCCAGTGCGCTCGCCATTCTCAGCATCCGAAGGGACAACAAACGAACTCAAACTCACGTCGACTCTACCGGCTTGCGCATGCTTGACTACGTTGTTGAGGCTTTCCTGAGCGATCCGGTAGATAGCAACATGGGCGTCTTCAGGCAAAGGCGAAGTCCGTTGGATGCGAAGCCGGAACGGCAGGTCGGTCCGGCCGGTCACTGCTTCCGTCAGTTGCGAGAGCAGTTCGGGCAACGGAGTCTTAACCACGGCCGCCGGTCGCAGCTCCAACAATAGCGTCCGCATCTCGGAAAGAGCGCCGCGTGTCAACCTCTTCAGACTCGCCAAACTCTCCACGGCCTGTTCGGGATCGCGTCGCCAGATTTGGGGCAGGACTTCGGCAAGCAAGGATGCCGAAAAAAGCACCTGTGTTACAGAATCATGCAGATCGCGAGCCAAGCGATTTCTTTCCTCCGTTGCGGCAAGCTCCCGTGTCGTTTCGTAGAGACGCGCGTGCGCCGACAAGTCTGCGATATCGGATCGCATGCGGTCAAACAACGCGAGATCTTCCATCGTGAAGGAGCCGTTTTCTCCGGCAAGGCCCAATCCTAGCAACCCCTTCGTTTGGGGCTGCAACTGAATTGGCGCCAGGATAACCGAAGAGACATCGATATTGTCCAGGAACGGTCTCAGTGTCGCGAGCGGCGCACTATCAAAATCCGCGCTCAGGATACAGATTTCTCCCTTTGAGATTAGTTGGCCGAGGGATGATGTACTGTCGCAGGCTACTGCCACCTCCTCAAACAATGGCTGATCCGTCTCACAACGTAGACAGGTAAGCACGTCGAGCTGTTTCTGCTGGTTGTCCCAGAAACCCACCATTGCACTGCTTGCGCCCAAGAAATTGCTTGTCCCAACCAACAGACGTCCGACGGCCTCGGGCAATAGTGCGCCGCCCCCAACCATCTCGTGGACCTCGTTGACCTCCGACAACCAGGTAATCAGCTTGGCTTGAACGTCGGCCAGATATCTGCGTTCGGCTATCTCGCGATTCAGCAACGTGTTGCTTTCAATCAGCTCCTCGGTGCGCTGCTCAACCAGATTTTCGAGATGGACGCGGTACTTAGCCAGTTCCTCCTCCATCTTCTTTCGCCGGCGCACATCCTGAAAGGCCACGACGGCAGAATCAACATGGCCCATCTCGTCCTTAATTGGACTGGCCCAGATCTCCAAAGGGACACGATAATCCACAAGGTCAGCCTCGATGTCGTCCGCGTCGGCGAATTCACCTTGCAGCGCCCGATACACGGGGAATCTCTCCACTGGATATGCCTGGTCGCTGCCCGCAACACGAAACGAATAGTAGCCCATCGCCTCTCCAAGCGTGCGGCCGGCAGAGATATCAGGGCTAATGTTTCGCTCCGGATTTGCAAGGATATCGACGACACGCTTGTTGACGTAGCTGGGTTTTTGATCTTTCCCGTACATGACGACACCGAGCGGCAGACCTTCGAGGATCTGCGAAAGGTGGTGCTCGCTCTTCTGCAAGCCGGTCCTCAGTAGGTTGACGCGATCCGCCAGCGCCAGTGACCACCAGACTGCCATCCATACCAGGCCGACCTGGTACGAGTGCTCGCCGACAATTGCGCTAGGCAACAAACCCAACCGCACCAGCAATACAAGGACAAGCGCAACGAGCATGCCTGCCCAACCTATCATATAGAATCGGGCATAAGGAAAGCCCTGTGTCCAAGCAATCATGCCGGCCACGAAGATAAACCCAGTGGAAAGTATCCCGTACGGTACCGCGATCGAGGCAAAGCGCATGTAGGAAGTAAATGGAATGAATAGCAGCAGTGCCAACCACACGGCTATTGACGCGATACTCATTCGATGCAGCCGGGGAGCTCGGGACTTCAGTTCCAGGAACGAGTCTCCAAACAAGACCATTGAGGCAAAGACCAAAGAGAACATCGCCCTATGGTAATAGTCTTTGAGAAAATACAGACGCGGAATCAGATACGCTTCCGTATAGCCGGAATAAATCGCCTCAAAGACGATTAGTAGAGCAACAACCAGGGTCAGGTAGAAATAGCTTCTCTCTCTGATCGAGAAAGCCAGAAAGATATTGTATGCCAGCAACGCGATCAGCGCGCCAAAGTATACGGTGCGAATAGCCAGTTCCTGTTGTGCGTGCACAAAAAAGGCAGCCGGTGTCCACAACGAGAGTGGCAGCGTCATGGAGGCCCCGTTCTGAAACCGGAGGTAGAAAGTTCGCCGGCTCTCGGACGGAATCGTCAGATCGAACACGATGTGCTCGTGCTGGAGGTCTCGTGTCGCAGGCGATCGAAAAGAACCTGTCTGCTTGACGTCGAATCCGTCGCCATTGGGACGCGGGCTGTAGAGATCCACATATTGCAGGTTGGCGAAACCCAACTCGAGCAGCCAATCGGTGACCGTTTGAGATTCGTTCTCGAGCGGCAGTCGCACCCAGTATGCGCTGTCAGTAAACCCCAGGTTGGGCGTGTCTACGTGGCTGGGCAAAAACTGCGCTTGATACTGCGGGGAAGTGACGTCCTCGATGGTCAACTCGCGGCCGGGATCTTCGAGTAACCACAAGTGCTTGCCCAGCCGATAGCTAGACTGTTCGTCGGTCAGAACGACGGGCGTCGCGTTGACAGCAGGGTCCGACTGCTGGGAAAGTGCAGTCCCAAGGACGACCAGCCATAGCACAAGCGCGCCGATGGATGCGTACCTGATTGTGTGTGACTTTGTGAATGTCTGCCGGGTGCCCATGGTTGAGCCAGAGTTTTCGCCGTTGTGTCTTTCGGACCGCCTAGGCAGAGTCAGCCTTATAGAAGACTAGGTTGTGAAGCTATCAGCATTTTAGCGCCGTACGTCCGTCTGCAGAGATAAGAAGAGCATAGTGCATCATAGGCGCAGAAAGCAAAGTTGGACCGGTAGCGGAAAAACGGTGTCACGCCTCGTGTGAATAGCCCCGACATGTGCATCGATGCGCCACACTAGGAATTGTCTTTGCTCACCCAGCGTCCGTCGTCGTTCTTTTCATATTTCTTCTTCACTGCAGACCATGCCACCCGGTGCGCCGTCTCTTCACGTGACGCGTCCCCGCGCCTATCTTCAGCGTCTGCGTATTCTGCCCACGCGTTGTTAAACGCGTCTTTGTAGATCTCCTGCGCGTGTTTGGGCAGGTTGTCGCGCACGGAGCCGGGCAACTCGGAAATTGAGCTGTATGGCATGGAAAGACCGCCTTTCTGTGAGAAACCCTCGCGTCTGCAATATGCTCGACTCGAACATGTTGCGGCGAAGATTGTGAATGCTCCTCTATTGTCCCCCAATCTCCATTCACAGTCCAGCATATCTGTAGTCGCCGGCCGCTTCCATAGTGCGGGAGCGACTGCCCGGATACATACCGACTAAGTAAGCAGATGAGCCACTCAACGTTTTGCCATGTGTCCACCAATTCGGGGGAACATCAAGTTCGAAAAACCAAGTTTCCTTACCGTTTGCCTACGAAACACGTGGGCAGGCATGGAATGAAAATATGAGGTAGACTACGCCATATATTTAGGAGAACAGCAGAACGAATGAATTCACAGGTCGAGGCCGAGTCTACTGATTTCGATTGGCTCATCTACTCCAGCGCCACGCTAGCAGGATTGGCTGCGCTCATACCGTTCCCCATCATTAGTGGCCGGGCGGAACGCTATTTCCGCATGCGCATGCTTCCGTCGATTGCAGCCCGGCGCAATGTGACTGCCCATCCCAGGGCCAATAAGGTTATCAACCATACTCGGTTTGACCTGCCCGACAACGTGCGTGGCTGCCTCTTCTGGCCCGCTGGCGTCGTCATCGATTTGGCGCTGCGATTCTCCCGCAAGGTGCTCTATTTCTTGGCAGTGAAGAACGCCGTAGATTCGCTTAGCTACTATTGGCAACGCGCCTATCTGCTGGACCATATGGTGCAGCAAGGGTACGTGTCTGATCCGGCTCTGCTTAGGCCGGCCTCCGCGGCGCTGGAGGATGTGCTCGACCGCCATTCAGACAGTCCCTTGAACAGCCTCGCGCGTCAGGTTATCGGCGGATCCTATGGTGCGTTGCGCAACATGGGATCCTGGTTCCGATCGAGCGCGCCCGAGGTGACGCTGCGGCCCAGGGAGATCATGAACGAAAGCTGGGACGCCTATGCTGGTTACTTTCGCAGCCTGCGTGAGGAGTACGAAGCCAGCTTGCGGCAACGGCTTCCACAGCAGGCCAGCTAGACGCTTCGCGTCCGAAATGGGCTGCGCAAGGCCGTACACAGCGTACTGGCGAACGCGGGAAAGACCCACGCACCGGCATATGACTGCCAATTTGGCGCCGGCCCGAAATGGTCAGCGGCCGGTCCCAACCGGCTTTGAATGGTGGAAAAGGACAAGAGCGTAGTGTCACAGGAATCCCGACAGACAGAATCTAGGTCGTTATGGCACTCCCTAAGCGGATATGTGACGCAGGTCGAGTTCGCCGTGCTCCTGGCGGTCTTCATCATTGCGGGCGGTGCGTGGCTGTTTTTGGCGCTGGCGGATGAGGTGACCGAAGGGGATACCGCCAGTTTCGATAGCGCGGTGTTGTTGGCGCTGCGAACAAATCCCAATGATCTGGGCGATCCCATTGGCCCGCCGGGATTCGAGGAGATGATGCGCGACCTCACGGCGCTGGGCGGTGTTGCCGTTCTGACTCTGCTCACCGCCGGCGTGGTATCGTTTCTGTTGATCCAGGGCAAGCGGCAGGATGCGCTCTTGGTGCTGGTGGCAACCGGTGGCGGAGCGCTGCTTATGACCCTACTAAAAGATGTGTACGGCCGTCCACGCCCGGACTTGGTGCCTCACGGCAGCTATGTGACCAGTTCTAGTTTTCCGTCCGGACATTCCATGTTATCAGCCGCCGTATATCTCACGCTTGGGGCGCTGCTGGCGCGGTCATTGTCGGAGCGGCGGCTCAAAGTTTTTGTGCTGGCGTCTGCCGTTCTGATCACCGTACTTGTGGGCGTCAGTCGAGTCTACCTCGGCGTTCACTGGCCCACCGATGTACTGGCGGGCTGGACGGTCGGCGCCATATGGGCGGCGGCATGCTGGCTCGCGGCGCGCTGGCTGCAGCGACATAGAAGTGAGGGCAACAAACCGTCTGCCTCTCCGGATTGATGTTTGCAGGTCACAGTGCTATCGTAATCAGTTGGATTGTGGGTTACGCCTAGACGACTGCTCTGTGCACAAAACGCAATGGAGGGAAAGATGATTACCTCGCACAAGCCGGCCCCGACGTCGACGCAGGACCAGGACATATCCACCGATCACGAACCCCCATCACTGGAACAACTTGAATCGCAGCTCGGCGCCTCTCCGGACGGGCTGAGCCAGTCCGATGCAGCGCAGCGGCTGGAAAAATACGGTCCCAATGAGCTCCCCGAGGAGAAGACTAACCCCGTACTCAAATTCCTCTCTTACTTCTGGGGGCCAATCCCCTGGCTCATTGAAGTCGCGGCTGTACTTTCTGCGCTGGTCCGCCATTGGGCGGACCTTTTTATTATCCTGGGCCTACTCATCGTCAACGCCGTCATCGGGTTCTGGGAGGAATACCAGGCCGGCAACACGATTGCCGCGCTCAAGAAGAGCCTGGCCCTCCAGGCCCAGGTCAAACGTGACGGCACGTGGCGCTCGATACCGGCGCGCGAACTAGTGCCCGGAGATTGTGTGCGGTTGCGCATCGGCGACATCGTACCGGCGGATGCGCGCCTGCTGGATGGTGACCCCATCCAAGTGGACCAGTCGGCCCTCACTGGCGAATCGCTGCCGGTCACACGTAAGGGCGGCGACATCGTCTATTCTGGTTCCGTAATCAAACAGGGTGAAATCGATGCGCTGGTGTACGCCACCGGAGCGAACACCTATTTTGCCAAGACATCGCGTTTAGCCGCCACTGCGGAAGGCCGCAGCCATTTCCAGAAGGCCGTCCTCAAGATCGGTGACTTCCTCATTGTTCTTGCCCTTGTACTGGTGATCCTGATCCTGATCGTGGCGCTGTTCCGCGGGGACGATATGCTGACGACGCTGGAGTTCGCCCTCGTGCTCACGGTCGCGGCGATACCGGTCGCTATGCCGACGGTCCTATCGGTGACCATGGCCGTGGGCGCGCGTCTGCTGGCGCAGAAACAGGCGATCGTCAGCCGGCTGGCCTCCATCGAGGAGCTGGCCGGCGTGGACATACTCTGCTCGGACAAGACCGGCACGCTGACACAGAACAAACTGACGTTGGGCGAACTCGTACCGCTGGAAGGCGTCGATAGCAATGAGATCCTGCTGTGTGCTGCGCTTGCCTCGCGCGCTGAGGACCAGGATCCTATAGACCAGGCAGTGATCAACGGTCTTCCAAATGGGGAAGCATTGAAGGGCTATCAGATAACGCATTTTCAGCCGTTCGATCCGGTGAGCAAGCGGACTGAAGCCACGGTCAAGGCGCAAGACGGCTCCACGTTTCGCGTGTCCAAAGGTGCGCCCCAGGTAATCATGGAACTGGTCAGCGGCTCGGAGTCAGGTTCCGACCCCGCACAGGCAAATGCACTCCAACCTGATTCCACACAGGCGAAGATGGAGTCCGCGGTGAATGACCTGGCGCGTCGCGGGTACCGCTCCCTGGGCGTGGCGCGCAGCGACGACGGGGTGGTGTGGCAGTTCCTCGGCGTGATCCCGCTGTACGACCCGCCGCGCGAGGACTCCAAGTCCACCATCGAAACGGCTGAGGCCATGGGCGTCGAGGTAAAGATGATCACCGGCGACCAGCTCGCCATCGGCAAGGAAATTGCGCGCCAGGTCGGGTTAGGCGACAACATCCTGGACGCGCGCCTGTTTGAAGAAGCCAGGGCGCATGAAGAGGGACAACTGGCGGATACCATTGAGCAGGCCGACGGGTTTGCGCAGGTGTTTCCTGAACACAAGTACCACATCGTGGACGTGCTCCAACAGCGCGGTCACATCGTGGGTATGACGGGCGACGGCGTGAACGACGCCCCTGCGCTCAAGAAAGCCGACGCCGGCATCGCGGTTTCAGGGGCTACGGACGCGGCTCGCTCCGCTGCGGACATCGTCTTGCTCGCCCCTGGTCTCTCAGTGATCGTCGACGCCTTCATAGAAAGCCGCAAGATCTTCCAGCGCATGAACAGCTACGTCATCTATCGCATCACCGAGACGGTGCGCGTGCTGCTCTTCATGACGCTTTCCATTCTGGTCTTCAACTTCTATCCGGTCACGGCCGTCATGATCGTGTTGCTGGCGTTGCTCAACGACGGCGCGATTCTCACCATCGCCTACGACAACGTGCACTATTCGCGCCGGCCCGAACGATGGGACATGCCGCTGGTATTGGAGATTTCAGCGCTCCTAGGATTCTTCGGCGTAATCGCCACGTTTGGACTATTCTATATGGGCGAACAGCTCTTTCATCTCGACCGGGCTACGATGCAATCCTTGATGTATCTCAAATTGTCCGTGGCAGGTCACCTTACGATCTTCGTGACACGCACGCGCGGCCCCTTCTGGTCTATTCGACCGGCGCGCGTCCTGGTCCTCGCCGTGCTTGGCACACAGTTGGTGGCAACCCTCATCGCAGTCTACGGCGTGTTCATGACGCCCATCGGCTGGAAATGGGCGCTCTTCGTCTGGGCATACGCGCTAGCATGGTTCTTCATCAACGACATCGTGAAGCAAGTCGGCTACCGGCTACTCGACCGTCAACAGCCTTCGTGGCTAACGAGCAAGCACACTTTCTTTCGCACGCCCACGCTGGATAGCTGAGCAGTTCAAGTTTCGTTCCTAGAAGCGCTGCGAAGCATCCCGGGTGGACTATGCAGAGCAATATCCCTCCTGAGAAAATATAGCGTCGCGCCCCGCACTGCCATATCGGTAACGTGACGAGCACCCGCCAACCGTACAGATCAGCGAGATGGGATTGGGACCGGTTTCCCGACATCTCGGCAAATGTTCCCAATCGCCCGGGACATCCAAGCGCTACACTGGCGATCAGCAGGCAATCGTGCCTGCATGTACACGCAATTTGGGAGGAACCATGTACGAAAAATATGCACGTGGCAACCGCTATCGGCTCTGGATAGCAGTCATCAGCGTCGTCGGAATGCTATGGTTGAGTGCATGCACAACGACAGCGCCGGCGACCGCTCCGGAAGCGACGAGCGCCCCGGAGACTGAAGAAACCGCAACAGCAGAGCCTGAGGCGACAGTACCCGCAGACACGGAAGCCACAGCCCCCGCGCAATCGGAGGCTACTGCGGCGCCAGAGCAAACAGATTCTGGTGAACTGCCGCAGATCATCATCACCGCACGCGACTTCGCATTCGACATGCCTGCCGAAATCCCCAGCGGCTGGGTCGCGCTGACGCTGACCAATGAGGGGCAGGTAAACCACCATGGCGTCGTCATGCGTCTGCTCGACGGCGTCAGTGTGGACGACGCGCTGGCTGCTATGGACAATCCTGAGGCCGACCAGAGCCAGTTCAGCGACCTGCAGTTCTTCCTACCGGACACCGATCCAGGCACGAGCAACCAGGACACCGTGGAGATGGCGCCCGGCCACTGGGTGATCTTGTCCGTCTCCATGGACGGGGTCGCCATCGGTGCTTCCGAGCAGCCTGTGCCCGACTACACACTTGGCAGTATTCAAGAATTTGACGTCACGGAAGATAGCTCCATGGCATCACCGCCGGAGCCGGACATCACACTGACGATCGGCCCCGACGACTTCGACCTGCCCGAAGAGATCGCGGCCGGGCCGCATACCATCGAGGTGGTGAACGACAGCGGCGCCGACAATGGATACGCCTTCATCATCAGGACGGAAAACGGCGCGACCATGGACGATATCCTCGCCTCGTTCGACGCCCTCTTCTCCGGCCAGGAGATGAACATGGCAGACATGCCTGTCTTTCATACGGTGGGCGGGCTCATGGCCTACAACCTGGGCGACCACTTCTTTACCAACGTCGATCTGGAGCCCGGCGACTACACGGTAATCAGCAACATCAAAGCGAATGATTTTCCGTATTCGGGCTATAGCAAGAGCTTCACAGTACCTGGGGAATAGGCCGCCGGCAGCGCCGAAGTGACTCCAGAGGAGGCAATCTCCAAGCTGTTGGTTGTGGGTTCCGGGGATGGTATGATGGGCGCCCAAAGACGCACCGGGCTTCGTACAGCAAGTTGGAACTTGATAGCCTGCGGGGCAGCGGAGAGGTGCTTCCATGGCCGGCAGAGGCCGACTAGCTTGCGCCGGCACGGACTGACACGGGTGATTGCATCACAATCCGTGTCAGTCCATCCATCCACAAGGTCTTGGCAACGGGTCGACGGCTTGAGGAGCACGCAGGAACGACAGAATGAGTAATGAGTCCGTGCGACACGATGCGATGTACATGACGGCTGTGATTGTACATACCATGAATTCGTTGCTTGTCCTGTTGGCTTCGATTCCGGCCTTGATGCAAGGCCAGATGCGAGGACGTTTACAGAGGGTGTCCTGCAACTGGTCCTGGTGGCAATGTCATTGTTGGCAATGGCAGGTCTCATATCGGCCTATGGCGCCTGGAAGGGCCAGAAATGGGGAATAGCCTTGACCATGTTTTTGGAAGCGGCAGATGCCCGGTTGACACTTCTCGGGGTGCTGCCTGCACCGTCGGAATACGCACGCATTTCTGCGATGCCTGGCGTCGTGATCGCTGTTTTCGCGGTCTTTGGGTTGATGCAGAGCCCTCCCTCAGTGTGATTTGCAACAGGAGATGGCGAGACCATGAGACAGGATGTTCTGTACAAGACAGCCGTCATCGTGCACGCTATCAGTTCGCTGTTTGGGGTGCTGACGTCGTTACCGGCACTGATGGAAGGTCCAAACGCCCACACGATCACGGAAGGTGTACCGCAATTCGTGGTCATGGCTTCTGCGCTGCTAGGGATGGCTGGGCTTATCTCTGCCTACGGCGCCTGGAAGTACCAAAAATGGGGCATGATGTTGGCCATATTCACCGAAGCGATCAGTGGCCTGCTGGCGCTGCCCGGCGTACTCATGGCGCCCACAGAATTCGCGCGTGTTTCCTCCATTACCGGCGTACTGATTGCAGTATTCGTGATCTATGTTCTGCTGCGCGGTGTGCGATTTGTGCCTTCGCCGACAAGGAATCGATAGGCGGTGAGACAACTTGGTTTGTTTCGATGGGCCGTACTCATTCATGCAGTGAATTCAGTCTTCTTGGTCGTCGCGTCGTTCCCGATCCTACTCAATGGTCCCGACAGCCAATCCAGCGCGATTGGAATACCCCAGATGGTGATTGTAGCGGCCGCCCTACTAGGCGTGGCAGGCCTTGTTTCCGCCTATGGTGCGTGGCAGGGTCAACGATGGGGAATTGCCCTGACCATCGTCCTAGAAGCGGTAAACGGACTGCTCGCCCTGCCCGGCTTGGTGTTTGCACCGACGGAATCCGCACGCATTTCAGCGATTGCTGGCGTCGTCATCGCGCTTTTCGTGATCTTCGGTCTTATGCAGGGCGCGCGGTCTGTGCGTTCTGCGACAGGAGGTTGATAGACCATGATGCGACGTCCTATATACAGTGCCGCCGTGATTGTACATACCGTGAATTCGCTCTTTCTTGTGCTCGCCACGTTTCCCAGCCTGCTGGAAGGTCCGAGCGCCCAGACGGTCACGAACGGCGTTCCACAGATCATCATAGTCTCGACTTCCCTCTTGGGAGTGACTGGTCTCATCTCGTCCTACGGAGCCTGGCACGGCCAAAAATGGGGCATCATGTTGACCATCTTCGTCGAAGCGATAAACGGGCTATTAGCGATGCCGGGCGTGCTGGCTGCGCCATCGACAATCATGAGGATGATGTCGATTCTTTCCGTCCTAATAGCCCTGTTCGTGATCGTAGTCATGCTGACCGGCCCCGGTACGTCAATGCAGCCGGCCAACTACGCTAATGTCCCAAATTCGGAGAACTAAGGGTAGCACTGCGTCCCCCCACGGAAAGCCTGTGCCGGCTTCCTCCGAAGGGCGCGGCACGAGCACTGACTTCATAGGCGGCCGCCGGCGAGCATTGTTTCGCCGAGTTGCTGCCTTTTCACTGCTTGCCATACTGGTCTTTTTCTGGTGGGCGACGGTCTATACCCTTATGGTGGCAGTTTGGTGGCTTCTACACGGCTACTTCACTTTGGAGGAAGATCAAGTACCGTACGTGTGGAACGGAGTCGTCGACTGGACGCTGATGATACTTGCACTGGTATCCGTCTGGCCGGTACAACGCTGGTTGCGGGTGCAAATCGCACTCTTCATGGAGGATGGGCCGGAGGCCCCCCTACAGCTTTTCAGCCAGATATCGCAGCAGATGAACGGGTTGCAGACGCCCGAGGAACAGATATCCGGACTCGTAAACCTGCTGGCGCGCACGCTGAACATGCCGTATGTGTCCATCGAGACGCCTGATCTGCCCATGCCCATCGCATATGGGGAAGAGCCCAATAGGCAGCTCATCCGCTTGCCGCTGCAGTACAATCATGTGGCGCTCGGCAGCCTGCAACTCGCACCGCGCCTCGTCGGCGGCGTCGCCGTGCACATGGACGAGCAGCTACTTGTCGACCTTGCGCGCCAGATCAGCCTGACCTTGTACACGATGCAACTGACGGTGGATCTACAAGAGTCGCGCATGCGAATAGTCACTGCACGAGAGGAAGCAAGGCGACAATTGCGGCGGGACTTACATGACGGTCTTGGACCGTCGATGGCAGCCATGACCATGCAGGCGGACACGGCGCGGGAACTGATGTATGACGACCCATCGGCCGCGGAGCGGCTGCTGGCTGACCTCGCGGACCAGACCCAGGCTATGGTGACCGATATCCGCCGTCTGGTCCACGGGCTGCGGCCGCCGGCGCTGGACGACGTGGGCCTGTTCGGCGCGTTGGAGTTACTGGTAGGCAGCTTCGGAAAACCAGGATTACGCACCGATATCCGTCTTCCTGAGTCTGAACCGGCAATGTCCGCTGCGATGGAAGTGGCTATTTATCGCATCGTGCAAGAGGGGCTCACCAACATCACCAAACACGCACGAGCGGACTACGCCACCGTGACGTTGAAGACCAGCAGTGATGGCGTCGTCGTATCTATCACCGACAATGGGGATGGGATGCCCGAATTTCGGCAAGCGGGCGTGGGGCTGCACAGTATGCGAGAACGGGCAGAAGAGTTGGGTGGTACGCTGACTACGCGAGCTAACGAACCTACCGGCACGATCGTCGTCGCCAGCTTCCCCTTGGCCAAAGGAGCCAGCAATGGAACCGATTCGCGTACTGATCTGTGATGACCACGAGCAGTTTCGCCACGGGCTGAAATTGATGCTGGCCACCGAGGATTCGCTGGACGTAGTTGGGGAGGCGGCAGATGGCCTAGAAGCGGTACAGTTGGCGGCCGAATTGCAGCCGGACGTTATCCTGATGGATCTGCAAATGCCACGCCTGCACGGCCTGGAAGCGACGCGACGGATCACGGCGGCCAGTCCCCATATGCGCGTGCTCGTGTTGACTATGACGGAAGACACGCAGACCGTTTTCCACGCGTTGCAGATGGGCGCGGTCGGCTACATTCTCAAGGGGGCGCGCAAGGCCGACATCGTACGCGCGATTCACAATGTGTATTACGGCGAGATTGTATTCGGCGCGGCCGTAGCCCAGCACGTCGTCCAGCACTTCAACCGTACACAGACGGCAGTACCGTCTGACGACTTCCCGCAGTTGAGCGAACGCGAAGCGGAGATTCTGCAATTGATGACGCTCGAACTGTCCAACGAGGCCATCTCCGAGCGGCTGGGCATCAGCCTGAAGACCGTACGCAACCACGTCTCGAACATCTGCACCAAGCTACAGGTGAGCGACCGTTCCGCAGCGATCCTGCGTGCGCGTACGCGTCGCGAGTGACTGCGCGCAGGATCGCAGAGGGTAGTGTCATCGGCAGTGTTCAGACAAACGAATCCCGCGTCACTGCGGCAACTGTTTGTCTTCGCGCAGCCATGCCCACGCCTGGTCGATTTCGTCCGAGTGGAAGTACTTCCCTTCCTTTGCATAGAAAGGATCGACTAGCGATGTCAGCCATTTCTCCCATCGTTTGTCGCCCACGATGGCCATTCTAGCGATCTTGTTGTGGAACTCGCGACCGAATTTCAGGTCGGGGCCCCATGCCTTGGCCTCTTCACCCGAAAACTCTTGCAGGTCGATCAATACGTAGATGCCGTCCACATACTTATCGGATAGCGCTTCAATTTCTGGAACCAACTGTTTGTAGTCTTCGGCCGTCACTTTGCCAATTGTCTTGTACCCGACGACGGGACCCGAGCTTTCGCTGAGCTTTTCCAACATGTGCCGTCTCCTTTCAAAGGGGATCAACTTAATGAGTATAGAAATGCTGTCCGCGCAGGGCGAGGGCGAGAAATCGCTCGATTACCACTGACCCGGTTATCGAGATCATACCACGTAATTGGGGGAGGCGCGCGGCCCCGAACGGATTTACAGCGGAATACCCGGTGCGTTGACCATACCCGTGCAGCAACACGCCTCATCCGCCTGGATAGTATCGCATAGCCGCGCCTGCTCCAGCGTCAGTACGCGGTCACAGCGGGCCAGCATAGGTTGTTCGTGGGCGATGATCAGCGTTGTGCGGCCGGCAAGAAAGCAGTCCAGCGCTTCCATGAGGTGCGTTGCCGTCACTGGGTCCAAGTGTGCGGTCGCCTCATCAAGGATGACGACGGGGGCGTCTTTGAGAATGGCGCGGGCAAGAGACAACCGTTGTCTTTCCCCCCCGCTGAGCAGCAACCCGTTCTCGCCGACGAGCGTGCCGTATCCCAGCGGCAGGCGCTCGATGAAATCGTGAATCTGCGCGCGGCGACAGGCGTCTGCAATCTCGGCGTCGCTGGCGTCGGATTTAGCCAGACGAAGATTGTCACGAATCGTACTGTTGAACAAATGCGTCTCCTGGGTGACGACCGCAATCAGGGAACGCACATCATCGGCGCGCAGCCGGCGTATGTCTCGACCACCCAATAGAATGTCGCCTTCGTCCACCTCCCAGAATCGGACCAGCAGGTTGATCAGGGTGGACTTGCCCGCGCCGCTCGGACCGACGAGGGCGACGCAGTTCCCGTGGGGAACGGCAAAGCTTACTCGGTCCAGCGCGGGCGGCAAATTTGGTGCATAGCGGAAGGAGACGCTACGGAACTCCAGATCGAAGCATGTGGGCAGCGCGTCGGGATCCTCGGGGTCGACTACGGCCGGTGGCGCGTCGATCAGCTCGAACAGCCGTTTGCCTGCAGCTCGGCTTTCTTCGAGAACCTGCCACGCCTGCGACATGGGCTGAACAGCCTCGAAGGCGGCGATGGCCGTCAGCGGCAGCAACGCCAACACGACCCCATCGATCGTTCCGTTCGTGACCAGGGGTATGGCGATCCACAATATGGTGAGGCCGGCGAGCCCGGTGAACAGCGCGGTGAGGCCATTGCCTACGCCGCGCACCACCGCTAACCGTTCCTGTATTCTGTTCAGCTGTCCGGTCTGCTCTTCGGTGCGCGCCAGGAACGATTTTGCCTGTCCAAAGGCCAGAACGTCAGCGATGCCCTGAATTCCATCGACTATCGTTGTATTGAGCGCCGAGCGGGTGGCTAGGAGATCATGGCCGGGCTGGCGGCTTAGCCAGCCTGTAGTCAGCGGCAAGGCGACGCCGGTGAGGACGAGGAACAGGAGAAGCGCCGCCGCCAACCAGATATCGAACAGCCCAAGGATTGTGGAAGCAAATGCAGTCACCAAAACGGCCGCCAGGGGCGGGACCACAACACGGATATAGAAGTTCTCCAGCGTTTCCATGTCGGCCATGATGCGCGCCAACAGATCGCCGCTGCGGTAGGTGAGGAGGCGCGCCGGCGCAAGGGGTTCCATGGCGGCATAAAACCAGGTGCGCAGATGGGTCAGCACGCGGAAGGTGGTGAGATGCGAGATATAGCGCTCCGTGTAGCGCAGGGCCGCGCGCGAAATGGCAAAGAATCGCACCGCTGTGATGGCAAGCGAAAGATCGACGACCGAAGTGGTCAGTGCCGCCTTGGAGATGAGGTAGGCGGACATGGCCATGAGTCCCACGCTAGAACCGATGGTGCCGAAGCTAATCAGAACCGCCAGCAGCACCCACCAGCGGAATGGGGCGAGCAGACGCAGGAGGCGCGATAGCGTGCTCATGACTGTACGCCTTCGTATGCGAGCGCGAGCGCACGATATGGACCGCCACGGACAAGCAGGTCACGGTGACGTCCCGTCTCCACGACGCGGCCGTCCGCCAACACCACAATTTCATCGGCCTGCTGTACCATCTGCATTCGGTGGGCGATGATGAGGACGGT
>JBJYXA010000109.1:0-20373 GCA_046259705.1 Caldilineaceae bacterium | reverse complement strand
TGGTAATGATGGATACCGGTTTCGGCATGTTCCTGAATATCTGGGCATACTTCCATGGTCGTCCTAACTACATCGCCATGGCGGCATCCGTGTTGATCGTGTTCTACATGAACCAGCGCGAGGTGCAGCATGCTTTCTTGGAACATCCCCCTGCCGGCAGCCCTGCGCCGGACGGGAGTGCAAAATGAGCGGTTCTATGTACGAGGACGCAGATGATGATCTCGCGCTGTTGCGACAATATGAGCCCGTTATCTGCTATACGCTGGGCGAACTCTATTTCCCTTGCTCCGTGGAAGAATACGTCAAGCGCAGTAGCCTTTGGATGCGCTCGCGTGGAAGCGATCCGGTCTTGTTGCACAACTGGGGCGAACTGACGCTGGAAAAGATCGCGCAATACAATGAAATACCGGACAAGCACTCGCTGTACCTCCGTTTCGTCGACGAGCCCATGGACGTGCTGGAGTACAGTCGCTGGCGGATGCGGCCGGACCTTCCGGCATTTTACGCGCCAGGTCGTCTGGCCCGAGTGGGCATTTTCCCACGCATTATCGATTCGCTCTTTGACCTTAGTCTTTTGATTCGCGGGAACGTGCCCGGCGGCACCACGGCCGCTGCCGAACGTAAGTTCGAGGACATCTGTGAGGCGGACCCGCGACGCATCTATTATGGTCGGGTGCTGCGCATCGGTGGCTACACGATCCTGCATTACCTCTTTTTTTACGCGATGAACGACTGGCGTTCCACCTTTCATGGAGTCAATGACCACGAAGGCGACTGGGAGCAGATATTTGTCTATCTTTCCGGTCCGAGTGGCGAATTGGTGCCGCGCTGGGTGGCGTACGCGTCGCACGACTATGAGGGCGACGAATTGCGTCGACGCTGGGACGATCCTGTCCTGCGATTGGTCGACGGCAAGCATCCGACCGTCTATGCCGGCGCAGGTTCGCATGCCAGCTACTTCATGCCCGGTGAGTATCTAATGAGCGTGGAGCCTGCACCGCTACATCCGGTGCAAAGAACGATCGACTGGATCTCCAACTTCTGGAGCAAGAACCTAAAACAGGGCGCGGAACGCGCCCCGGAAGACGAGAATCCAACCCAAGGCATCGTCAGCGTGCCTTTTGTCGACTATGCACGCGGGGATGGATCGTGTATCGGCCCAGGGCAAGAGGAAGGGTGGACACCGATACTGATCTCCGACGAAATGCCATGGGTCGACCACTACCGTGGCTTGTGGGGACTGGACACGGACGATCCTTGGGGCGGAGAGCGCGCGCCCTCTGGGCCAAAGTACAATCGCAATGGATCCATCCGTAAGTCATGGTATGACCCATTGGGATGGGCCGGTTTGGACAAGGTCACGCCGCCCGAGAGTTTGGCTCCTGAACTGGAGGAGCGGATCGAGGATCTGCGCAACCGAGGTCGCGAACTGGATGCAGAGATCCGCCGCCAGCGCGAAAAATTGCGCCGGTCATCATTGGAGGTGGCGGCGCTTACGGAAAGTGAGTTTGTCTCCGCTATCGAGGCGCAGCGTCGGGAAAGTCTGGACCAGGAAGAGTCGGCGCTGCATGAGCTATATTCCGAGCGTATCCGCACCCTGGAGACGCGTCGGGCCGTAGAGGCCTACCTGAAACAGGTGCAGGCGGGCGACTTGGGCGATCCCCATGGACACCTGCGGAGCCAGCACTTGCCTGCTCCGCCTCTGGCGCATACGAGCTGGGCACTCGAATGGTGGTCTGCGATCAGCGGCGCATTACTCCTATTGCTCGTCGCTGCGGTCGTGATTCTCAGGCCACCCTACTGGATCTGGTGGCTGGTCGGCGCCGGATTTGTGATCTTTGCACTGGAAGCCACGGTGCGCGGATTCTTGAGCCAGTATCTGCTGAATATTTCGATCCTTCTGGCGATCATATCGGTGGTTCTGTTGCTCTACGAGTTCTGGTGGTTGGCGATTTTGGGTGCGATCGTTGCATTGGCAGCTTTCATGATACGGGAGAATGTGCGCGAGCTGCGCTTTGGCAACGGTTCGAAGACACAAGTACCGGCTGCGCCTGAAGACGCGGGAAACGTGCTGCACTAGTTGCGCCGGTTCAACCGTAGTCTCCAAAGAGATCAAGAAAGCGTTCACTCCACCGTGCATCTTTTCTAGTCGCGTACATGATAGGCTATGAACCATGACGGGAAATCTTGCCGGCGGTAAGCCATGGACATCGGATGCGCCTGTCCGCTCCACGCAGGTGTGGCTTGCGCCCGGCATGGTCAATTTCGGTATCGGACAACCGGATTTTGATCTGCTGCCGCTCGACATCATGCATCAGGCCGCTGAGCACCGTCTAGGACAGAAGAACCCTTACCTGCTCAACTACGGCAGCGAACAAGGAGACGGCTATTTTCGCCAGGCGCTGTCTGAGTTCCTGGTCCCGTATTACGGCGCGGCGATTGACGCAGGGAGAACGATTGTCACCGCAGGAGCGTCGCAAGGGCTGGACATGATCTGCACGCTCTTCACAAAGCCAGGGGACACGATCCTGGTTGAGGAACCCTCGTACTTCTTGGCGCTGCGCATCTTCGAAGACCATGACCTACGAGTTATCTCGCTTCCCACGGACGAGAACGGGCTGATTGTCGATGCGCTGGAAGCGGCGATCGTTCGGTACTCTCCCGCGTTCCTGTACCTCATACCCACCTTTCAGAATCCGACCGGCGTCACTTTGAGCGCGGCGAGACGACAACAGCTTGTGAAAGTGGCGGCCTCACGAAACCTGTTGATCCTGGCGGATGAGGTTTACCATCTGCTCAACTACGCTGGGGCAACGCCCAGGCCGCTCGCCCTATACGCAGATAACGCCCCGATTTTATCGTTAGGGTCGTTTTCGAAGATCTTAGCGCCCGGGTTGCGCCTCGGCTGGATCCAGGGAACGCCTGCACTCATTGATCGTATTACCCGATGCGGTTTGCTGGACAGTGGCGGCTGCCCCAGCCACTTCACGAGCGGGCTGGTACGCTCAGTCCTCGAACTCGACCTGCTTGCGCCGTATGTAGATACCATGAAACAGGAATATGGTGCCCGTTCTCGATCACTGAGCGCCGCTCTGAGAGCCGAAATTCCAGAGGCGCGCTTCGACGATGCGGCAGGTGGGTTTTTTCTCTGGCTGACGCTACCCCATGGAGTAGATACGAACGATCTCTTGCGTTTCGCCGAGGCGCGTCAGGTGAGCTATGTGCCGGGCAGCCGTTTTTCCAGCAGCAACGGTTTGCGCTCCGCATTGCGTCTAAGCTTTGCGTTTCACGACACGCGGGCGCTGGCTCTGGGAGTTGTGCGCTTGCGAGAAGCGCTGTATGCCTACGGGCGTCGTTGAACCGAAGCGACAATACTTTGACGCCGGTTAGCCAATATGGTAATCTGCCCAACGATCGAATTTGACAGTCTTCCGTTGTGTTTGGTGGGATTTGCGCTCCTGCCGCACAGAGCACGGGACCAGTACGACAGTTCATCACGACAGTTCAGAAGGAGGCGACCATGATCAATACAAAGTCTGCAACCAAAGCTTTGCTGATTGCCGTCAGGGTACGCCTTTCGATCAGCCGGTAACTACGATTCCGACAATCTAGACACCGGTTGTAATCCGCCGATATCGGCCGCGGGCGTTCACTGCCACGCGGCCGTTTTGATTGGCGTCCCAGCTCTCTGTTTCTTGGGCTAGGATCGAACGCAAGGTTCCGCTTCAATTCGGCCGCTCGGACGACGTATGTCCAGTGGCCGTTTTCCTATTGGCGTACCCGTGAAGAACGCAAAACAGTCTGGCAGACCCGGCGCAACTCTGTAGCTGTACCGGGATCAATCCAGCCGTCAGTTGTTCGAGACGAACAGGGCGCAAGCGTCATGTTCACCGGTTAAGACATCGATTCAGATAGCGATTCATATAAGGAACAGAACACAGATGAGTTCTTCTCAAAGCGATTTTTCGAAAGATAGGTCGCAGGTGGACAAACACGTAAAGAATATGGCGAAAGGCGAGCGCCGGCGAAAGCTGGCCGCCGAACGCAAGAAGTTCAGACGTAACCAACAACCAAAAGGGCCGCGCCGCAAGGACTGGGTTCCGGATAACCTCGATGCCCTACGCTTGGATGAGTGGAAGGATGAGGATTGGGACATTGGCGAGTACGATGACTACGAGCGTATTATGCCGATCGACGAAGCTGAGCGTCGCCGTTCACTGGAGAAATCAATCCATGTCGTCGACCGTGCGCCGGAAACGGGTGAGGAGAAGAGCGACCTATCGGAAGGGCACACTACACTAGGCTCTGTTGAGCAGAACCTGGTGAGCGGACTTGTCGTCGAGTTTGGAAGCGGCCTCTGCCGTGTGGAGTTCGAATCCAGTGCCAGCGAAACGCAGGCTCCGCTCGTATGTAGCATCCGCGGCTCATTGAGTGAACTCGACACTGGATTTACCAATCCTGTGGCTGTGGGAGATCGGGTATTGGTGCGCATGGACGCGTCCGGCGATGGCGTTGTGGAGTCTGTCCTGCCGCGCAGCAGCATCCTATCCAGGCCCGACGTATTCTTGTCACACTTGCGTCAGGTTCTGGTTGCCAATGCGGATCAAATACTAATTGTGGCCGCGTGGCGGCAGCCTGCAATCTGGTTCGAGCTCATCGACCGCTATCTGATAGCAGCCGCGCGCAGCGAATTGCCCGCGATCATTTGTGTCAACAAGATTGATCTGGCTGATTCGCCGGCGCAAGTTGAAGAGGCTCTTGCGCCCTACGTCGCGCTGGGCATCCCCGTTCTGCTCACGAGTGCAGAGCTAGGGGTGGGGATAGAAACGCTAGGTGCGCAAATGGAAGGGCGCAGTACCGCGCTGACCGGCCTGTCGGGCGTGGGCAAATCTACGCTGTTGACCGCACTTCGACCGGACCTGGCGTTGCGTACGGGCGAGGTCAGCGATCGGCGCCAGGAGGGGCGGCATACGACGACGCAGGCTTCCCTCATTCGACTGGACGCCACAACCACCGTCGTGGACACACCAGGTATACGCGAGTTCGGTCTGGCCGGTCTCGCCCGACGCGACCTGGCAGGTTACTTCCCTGAGATAGCGAGAGCATCCAAAGCTTGCCGATTCCGCAACTGTGCACACCTGGATGACCCGGACTGTGCCGTGACTGCCGCCGTCGCCCGTGGAGAAATCTCGCAGCAAAGGTATCATAGTTATTGCCAAATCCATTCTGGGCTAAGGTAGCAGCAGGTTCACGGAAGTCGGGATGTTGGCCCCCTTCTGCGACTCCAAACTGTCGCGTCGGCATGCCAATGCTTGACCCCACACCTTCTTTTGAGTACGATTGCATGTGCTTTGAACACGAAAAATGGGCCAGTCCCGTTTCCTTGTCGATAACCACACTCAGGAGGGTATAGAGAATGGCCATTCTTGCCGCGTTCATCGTTGGCGCGTTACTAGGCTGGGTCGTGTCTTGGGTGCTGCAAAAGCGTCTAGACGACAATCTCACTGACGAGGTCGCACAATTGAAGCGACAGATTGCGGAGTATCAGCGCGAGACAAGCGCAATGCATATGCCCGCTGTACCTGAGAATGCAGCAAGTCCCGTCGCTTCCTCGGAAACAACCGCACCGGTGGCCCCTGTAGATTCGGCCGGTCAAGCGACAGCGACAATAGAAGGGCCTGCCGGCGAGTCACAAGATGAGCCCGCGGCTCGTGTTGCCGCTGTGTCTGTTGCAGAACCTGATGCTGGCGAAACAGCGACCAGTGAAGAGAAAGCAATCGTCACCGAACAAGCCGAAGTGGAGGTAGTTGAATCGGAAGCCCCGGTGTCTGAAGATGCCGAATCCATGACTGCTGAAACTGTGGTTGCAGTGGCAGAAGGTGACGTGGAGGAGACTGCCGAAGCAGCAGCTCCTGAACACGAGGAAGTCCCTGAGCCCGAACCACAGGCCGAAGAGCTTCAGCCCGCGTCGCCGTCACCTGTAGGGCGTCCAGACGGTGCCGACGATTTCACGAAGATGCGCGGCGTAGGCCCGAAGTTCTCTGAAGCGCTCTATGCCGCTGGAATTACTACCTTCGATCAGGTAGCCAATATGACACCCGAGCAGTTGCAGGAAGTTGTACAGGCAGCTGCTTGGCAGAAGGTGGATTTCGACGAATGGATTGAGCAGGCGTCCGAGCTATCCCAACAGGACGCGTAAAACTACACGATTTGGCTACGCAATGTAGTCGAAGCGGCGTAGGATCCATTCCTCTAGTTGGTTGACGATGAACTAGGGAACTAAGTCGATCCCTGTTCGGTTACTAGAATGTAGGACGAAGGGGCTCACCAGCCTGCGGCTCGGTGGGCCTTGTTTTGCAATGCAACCACAGGAGACTTGACATGACGGAAGCTACACCTTCACCAGAATCATCAGGTTCTAGCACCAACTGGGTGACGATTGCCGTTGTCGCCGGCATCGCCATTGCGGCCATACTCATCATTTTCGGAATTATCAATCGGGCCGGAAATGGCGGAGGCGCAGGTGATGTCCCAACGCCCCCTGCCTCTACTGCTCGTATTACCATCAACGAGCCGGTCAACGGCGCGGTCCTGGACATAGCTGCGCCCATCACCGTAAGCGGTCTTGGAGAAGGGCTCCCCGAAGGAAATGTCGTAGTCGAAGCGCTTGACGCGGACGGCAACATATTGGTAACGCAGCCGACCACCATCACCGCATCCGACGCCGGCACCGGTGGGAGCGGTCCCTGGTCGACGCAGATCAGCGTGGAAACGACGCCCGGTACTGCGGGAAGCATCCGCGCTTCCGCGCAATCGCCCAAGGACGGCACTGTGCTGGCCGAGGTATCGGTGGGTGTAACCTATGGCGAGACCGCGCCTCCTGCGCAGGCTTCCATCTCCATCGAAATCCCCCAAACCGGCGAGACAATCAGCGCGCAGGAGTTAGTCGCCGTCGGACAGGGCACGGCGCTGCCGGAGAATAACGTGGTGGTACGCGTCTTAGCGTCGGACGGGTCGGTCATTGCCGAACAACCGGCGATTGTTGACGCTGAGGTTGGCGGTAGCGGCGAATGGAGAGCGACGCTGAACTACAATGCCCAGCCAGGTGGCAGTGGGCAGGTTTACGCCTTCTCGACGTCTCCTGCGGACGGTTCGGTAATGACTGACGCGACCGTCAATGTGCAATTTGGCGAGGTAGCGCAGCCTGCAGTCACCATCGTGGAACCGAAGTCCGGACAGGTCGTTGAGCCCGCCCAGATTGTGGTGAATGGCATTGGTACGGCCCTGCCGGAAAACAACGTAGTTGTACGTGCACTGGATGCAAATGGTTCGGTACTGGCAGAACAGGCCGTGGTGGCAGATGCGGAGTTAGGTAGTTCCGGCCCGTGGAGCGCGACGTTGGTTGTGGACGTGGCGGGCGGAACACCGGGGCGTATCGAGGCTTCGTCGACCAGTCCTGCTGACGGCTCGATACTTGCGCAGTCGTCCGTTGACGTCGTCTATGGCGCAGCTGCTGCACAGCCGGCGATCACAATCACGACGCCGCAGCCTGGTGCGGTGGTCGGTCCGGCCGGGATCGCCGTGAACGGCATGGGCACTGCGTTGCCTGAGAACAACGTTGTGGTGCGCGCATTGGACGCGAACGGCGCCGTGCTGGCGGAACAGGCGACGGTAGCAGACGCCGAAGTGGGCGGATCGGGGCCATGGAGCGTGTCGCTGTCCGTCGACGTGGCGGGCGGCACACCGGGGCGTATCGAGGCCTCGTCGACTAGCCCTGCCGACGGCTCGGTCATTGCACAGGCGTCAGTTGACGTGGTCTACGGCACAGTCGAGGGCGGACAGCCGGCGATTGCAATCACCGCTCCGCAGTCCGGCGAGGTAGTAGGGCCGGCTGAGATTGTAGTGAATGGCACTGGCACTGCGCTGCCCGAGAACAACGTGGTGGTGCGCGCCTTGGATGAAAACGGCGGCATCCTGGCGGAACAGCCCACTGTGGCGGACGCCGAAGTGGGTGGGTCCGGACCATGGAGCGTTACGTTATCTGTGGACGTGGCTCCAGGAACACCGGGTCGCATCGAGGCCTTCTCAACCAGTCCTGCCGACGCTTCCGTCGTTGCTCAGGCAGTCGTTGACGTGGTCTTTGGCACGGAAGGAGCCGGACAGCCGGAAATCACCATCGCGTCACCAGAGCCGGATGCGACAGTAGATCCGGCTGAGATGGTAGTGAATGGCACGGGGACGGCGCTGCCAGAGAACAATGTCGTGGTGCGCATCTTGGATGAAAACGGTGGCGTGTTGGCGGAGCAGGCCACCACAATAGACGCTGAGGTTGGAGGCACCGGGCCTTGGTCGCTGACGCTATCGCTGGATCCGGGAGAAAGTGCGTCGGGCAGTGTCTATGCTTTTTCTGCCTCACCGCTTGATGGTTCAACTGTTGCAGAGGCAAGCGTAGACGTTGTGTTCGGACGTGAACGCGACTAGACCTAACGATATCAGCCGGGCGACGGGTGGGCTTTCCAGGGTCCCATTCGCCGTCCGGCCGGATCTGCGCCACGAAAGTATTCTGGCATTTTGTTGCAAAGTAGGTCTGTGGTAGTCTTTTCTGGCGTAAGCATTTCATTCATTTAGTTCCCCGACCGAAAGGAGGCGTATGAGAAACATAGCTGTTGTAGAAATTACTGAAATTGCGAACCGAATGCGCCTGCCGGGGATCCGCTAAGCGACTTCCCTTACACAGACAAGCCATTTGGACCGTTCACGGTAACTGCTTAGGCAGTGGCCGCAACGTTGACGCGTTCCTGGGTATTGCACCGGCCGGGCGTGTCCTCCTCACAGGCGCATTCACTCGTGGTATCCGAACCCGATGTGCTGTCTCTGCGCGCATCGACAGCGCGCCGCACTGCACCGGAACCCTGATGACCCTGCCGAATGAGCAGTTTCGAGGAGAAGAGCATAACCAATGGCTTCCCACAACAAGCCACATCACATATCCGAACATTCGTCTCAGCGCGAGGCGCGTGAAGCGTCGCCCGCGGAGGTGAAGCTGTCAACCACCGATGGCGCGCCTGAGATGGAAAGGTTCGACCTAGACAAATATGATGCGTATGCAGCGGCCTATGACCCCGACTGGGAGTCAGCGTGGAGGTCCGGCGGCCGGCGGCGAACGGGCTCCCCGCATCTGCAAGAACATAAGCGATCATACGAAGACGCCGTCGGTGAACTTACCGATGAGGCGGCCGGGCTCGAGGCCGGCTTTCACACCACATATACCCCCGCTCGATATGAGGAGGGTTTCCTTCTAGAAGCGCTTCGCTACTTCTACGACGTTGGCCTCATTCAAGATGTCTTGGCCAGCGTGAAGGGAGGCAAGGAAGCCAACGTCTATCGCTGCCTTTCGTCACCGGTCGTTGGCGTGGAATACCTGGCTGCCAAAGTCTATCGTCCGCGGCGTTTCCGTAATCTTCGTAATGACAAGATGTATCGGGAAGGAAGAGATGTTCTGTCTGCCGACGGCAAGACGGTCAAGGCGAACGAGCGGCGCACAATGGCCGCGCTGCACAAGAAAACCAGCTACGGCGCCAAGGTAGCACATACCTCGTGGATGATGTATGAGTTCTCTACGATGGAGGACCTCTGGCGCGCCGGCGCACGCGTACCCCGCCCATACGCCGTTAGTGAGAACGCCATCCTCATGGGCTATGTCGGCGAAGGAGGGCGAGCCGCTCCCACCTTGCACGAGATCGATCTTGACAGCGCAGAAGCGGCGCGCCTATTCGACGTCGTGATGGACAATGTGGAACGCATGATGAAGCATGGCATAGTGCACGGTGACCTGTCAGCATACAATATCCTCTACTGGGACGGCGATATCACACTGATCGACTTTCCTCAGGTCACTGACATTCACGCCAATCCGAATGCAGCACGCATACTGCAGCGAGATCTGCAACGCGTATGCGCTTATTTCTCTGCGCGCGGTGTACGCTGTAAACCGGATGCTCTGGCCGCTGACCTTTGGCAGCGACACCACCCGACACGTATGCAAGACACGCTGGCTGACCTATCGCGGGTAGACGCCGGCGACGAGGAGGAAGAAGCCTAAAGGGTAAAGTGTCAGTGCCTCGGCGGAGGATTGGGGGCTACGGCCCCGATTCCTCCGCCAGGGTAACATTTCTACTCCGCAAGCGCACGAACCTCGGCGCTCAAACGATACACTGTCTGCGAGACGGATTCAAGTATGTTTTCCAACAGCGCAGCCTTGAGCGACGGATTCTCATCGCCAAGCCGGTCCAAGGCATCCAATGGCAGCGCAAAGCACTCCCCGGCTGTGTCCGCAGTGACGTTGGCTGAACGGTTATGACGTTGCGTGATGGACAATTCACCGAACATCATGCCCGGCAGAAGCGTGGCCAACCGCCGTCGTCCGCCGTCGGCCAACCCGATGGTCACGCTCAACTTTCCGTTTAGGAGTAGATACAAGGCATCCGCGGGTTCTCCAGCGTGCACGACAATGTCACCGCGCTCGAATTCAATACGCTCTACCATGGCGAGAATCTGGTCGATGTCGTCTTCTCCAAGACGTGCGCACAGCAGATGCTCGCGCAGCGGTACTGAGGCCGAGGCGTCCCCGAAGAGTTTCGTTTCCTCCAAAAGGCGATCCTCGCACCATTCGAGTGCAGAATCCAGGTCTGGGTGGATGAGATTAGCCCACGTAAGCACCCCACCGAGTTCATGCTGCAGATAGGCCGACAGTTTTGTGTGCCGTTCGACGTCGCTGAAGAGCAAACGCATATTCTGTGACGCGAGTTGGTGCAACAGATTGACGAGCATCCAGGCAACGCCAAGGTCGACCCTGCTGACCCTTTTGAAGTCTAGCAGCACGAGCGCCACATCACGCCCTTTACACGCTGCCACGACCCTGCGCGTGATCATCTCCAGCGCGGAAAAACCAAGATCTCCCTGCAAATCAAATACAACTGCGCGATGACCGATATCGTGTAGGGCTCGCTGCGCTTCAGGCGCGCGCACGCGCTTGGAATGGACGTCCGCGGCAGTATATGTGGAGCGGACGGGAACTGTGGACGGGCGGGAGACACTAAACACATGCAGGCCGAGGTCGAGAGACAGCTCTTTACATACGCCGATCCCGCGCACGCTGTTTCCCCGAGCGTCCAGCGGCGGTGAGAATACGGCGATTCCAAGCTGGCCAGGAAGTACAGCGATGATTCCTCCGCATACGCCGCTCTTGGCTGGCAACCCGACAGTGTAGAACCACTCGCCTGAATAATCGTACATGCCGCAGGTTGCCATAATGCTCAAAACGTTGTCGACATATGTCTCCTCCAGGACGCGTACACCCGTGACGGGATTTTCTCCGCCTGCGGCCAGCGTGGCCGCCATGGTGCTCAAGTCATGGCAGGTCACTTCGATGGAACACTGGCGAAAATAGGTTTGCAGCACCGGTTCCGGATCATTCTCAATAATGTCGAAGTTGCGCAGCATATGACCAATAGCGCGATTGCGGTGACCCGTGCTGCATTCCGATTCAAATACAGCTTCGTTCATCGTTAGTGGGCGGCCAGCGTATTCCGAGAACGCCTGCAGAATTCGGTCAAACTTGGTGCTGCTGCTCGCGCCACTGACTAGGCCGCATGCCGCGATTGCGCCGGCATTGATCATTGGGTTTAGTGGGGCGCCCGTGTCAGGTGAGAGACTAATCGAATTGAAGGCATCGCCTGTGGGCTCCAATCCGATTTTTGGGATGACGGCGTCGCGTCCCAGGTCTTGCAGGGCAATGCCATAGGTGAAAGGCTTTGAAATGGATTGAATCGTAAAGGCTTGTTGGGAATCGCCCACTTCATAGGTGCGGCCGTCGGCAGTGGTGATGCAGATGCTGAACCAGTCCGGATCGGCATTGCCTAGCTCAGGAATGTAGTTGGCAACAGCGCCCGTCCTGACATCAGCGTATTTTGTGTGGAGATCATCAAGATAATCTAGAACGGGGGAGTGTATTCCTTCGAGACCTGCGGTTTCCCGAGACACCGTTCCCGTCAATTCAACAGTCGAGAGCGTCGAGTGATCGAATTCTTGCATTGGCGTTCCTGGCCCTGTTCACTTGTAGGCGACATGCGCTGGTTAGGCGATACGAAGCGGTTCGGCGACTACAGATTGCCGAAGCTACTGTGCAGCAATGTGGCTGTTGTTTCAAGCGCCGGTGTGCACCAAGATCGCGCCTGTTTCTTGTGCTATATGTACAAATGAACGTCTACCATGTGCATAGGATTTTATGAAGCATCGTGCACGATGGAGCTATTGTTGTGCAGATCGCATGAAAACGCAGTGGCAGAATGCCATCAGTGTCTGGACATGCGGGTAAGAATGCAGGTCAAACGAGTGCACCGGCAAGCGCTATCCAGATCGGTGATATCATGTTTGAGACGCAAATCGTCACCTGGAGTGCGTCGGCGCGGTTGACAAAACTCTGTCAACTCGGCACACTTCAGCCGGGAAAAGGGATCGGTGAGCACATAGGGCCGACGAGAACTACGCACAGCGCACACAGGCGTCTTGTGCGCCTGCCGTTCATCCAATCTTCGCCCGGAATTCTCGCCAGAAGCAACAAATCATTTGCACGGACCGTCCACCACGGAAAGGGAGAGATCCAGAGATGGCACAAGTGCGGTTTCGTAGGCAGAATGTATCACTGTTCAGTTTGTCCAGTCATCACAAGAGAGCGGATAGTGTGCGCATCTTGCCGGCTATCCTGGCCTGTCTGGCCGTACTGTTGTCTCCAACCCTTGCTCAGGCGGCGGCGCCGCTCACACTGCTGGCACAAACGAGTCTGTACGAGGACCCGGATGGACGTTTTTCGCTGAACGTGCCGGACAGCTTTAGCGAAGCGCAGCCGATCACTTACGACATGGTGGGCGACAATCCGTTGAACCAACTGCTGGACAGCAGCGGCGTGCTCATTACAGAGCGCGAGACACCAAACGGTGTCTCCGTGTTGTTCTTGCTGCTGGAACAGGAGATCACGAATTGGGACGATTTTGCCGCCTTCATCGCCTCGTTCCAGATCGCGGCGGGCGGTGAGGTCTTGCCGCTGGTCGATTTCAGACGGGAAGCCGGAGATGCCCTAGTTGCTTCGGGTAGCGCGGCTACCCGTGACCGTCAGTTGCAGGTCCGCATCGAGGCCGACGATGGTATTGTTTCTGTCCTCTCCACGAGTGTCGAGAGAGCGCGTTATCGTGAGCTTCGTACCGCGCTCGCCGATGCATTTGATAGCTTCACATGGGATCCTGTCAATGTAGAGCTATCCTTGCTCCTCGGGCCTCCGTCGTCGGAGGAAGCGTCGTCCACCGACGAGGCTTCACCGCCAGATGAAGAACCGGTAGACGAAGAGCCAGTGGAAGAGGCGCCGGCCCAGAAAGAGTCGGCGGATATGGAGGGAGCGCCAGCGGAGGAACCAGGCGCCCAGGATGTGCTGAAGTCAGACGGACAGACAGACTCCCAGCAAGAAGACGGGCCAGCACAGGAAAACGAACGCTACAGCGACGAAGCCGGCGTGTTTTCCGTGATTATTCCGACCGGTCTGGAGGCTTCGGAAATCAGTGATGCTGACAATGTCGTTTATGGTTCTAGCTTCTATGGTCCTGACAACGATGAAACGCCTACGTTGGGAGTCGTATTTACGCCTGCAGTCTATGCGGCCAATGACTCGGATGGGGTGCCCCAGTTCGACGAGGTCGACGATGAAGTGTGGAATCAGTTTGTGGATGTCTTCCTACTGGACAGTGCGAAGGGCATGGAAGTCTATACGGAACAGCGCAGTGACTACTACCATACCGCGTTCTTCCTCCTTGACGAGACGGACCCCGGCAGCGAACCGCCCATGGAAATGTGGGTATGGCTTGAGGAAAGCGATGGGATGGGGGCGGCTCTCGTGGTATTCGGTGAGAAGGACGATCCGGCCAATGCCGAGATATTTCATAGCGCGCTGACGTCGCTATCGTGGTCGCCGCAAGCAGCGGCCAGTGAAACGGCGTCCCTGGCTGGCGTAACCGACCCGGCGCAAGCCCCCGTTGCCTTCGACGATCCATTCGACTTGATCGCTGTATCGACGCCGCCGGACTATCCGTTCCAGGCCGCCTATTTTGAGGAAGGGGCCGTACAATACACGTTCGGTAGGTCGCCCATCGACGGTGTGATTCAAATCGGTATTTCCGTACCCGGGGAAGGCACTTTCAATGCCGATGCCTGGAGTCTCGTGGTCGACGAGGCGGAGAAATCCGTCATGCAGACGCTCTCCGATGCGGGCCTCGGTGGAGATCCGCGTCTTGTTGAGAAATCGATTGGCCAGCCGGAGATACGTGCTGACAACACGGCACTCGTGGTGGCGCGCACGGATTTGTACTGGATGGCCATCGTCCTGGCAGAGACCGACGGCGTACTGGCGACGGAAGTGTTTGTCGTGCCGGATAGCTGGTGGCAAGATCATGAAGCCCATATGATAGAGGCCGTGAATGTGGGCATAGACTTCGATCCTGGAGCGATCCGAGACATCATAGACGAACGTGAGGCGTCCGATGTCTTTGTACTGGAGACTGGCACGACCGATAGCCTCCCAACACGCGGCGAGGAGATCGACTGGCGCTATACCTTTGAGCCAGACGAGGCGTTCACGGTGGCCGTCGATTTCGCCACGCCCGCTCTTGATAGTACGTTCAAGGTCATTGTATTCCCTGACAATCTACCTGATCACCCACTGGCCCAGTTTGCCCAATGGCTGGGCGCAGACGAGCAAGTTAGCTATGGGGCGATGACGTCTCAGGAGGATACGGGCACACGGGCCGCGTTCACGTATACGCCGGACTTCCCCATGAATGCAGGTGAATACACGGCGTACCTATACTATGACAACGAATTGCTGGCGGCTAACGGATTCACCGTAAAGGATCGTCTGCCTGAGTCCGCCGACATCGCCAGCTTCGCTCCTGCCTACGGCGAAGCTTTCGCAGGTGAACCATTGCTGGTAACGACGGCCGTGCATCCGGGCGATCTCGTCACCGTTCGCGGTTCAGTTGACTTGCCCGCGGGCACCCAGTTGCGCCTCTTCTGGTACGATCCTGATGGTTGGCTCGACACCGGTGAAGTGGGCACCATCCGCCTCGACAGCAGCTACCACATCCCATATGACTGGGTCTATTTTGAGCCCGAGATCGACTGGCAACCTGGTACCTATACCTATCTGCTTACGGCCGATGGCGAGCCATTCGCCAACGGACAGCTACAGGTAGTGGAGGAGACTGACGAGATAGCGCTGACGGACGATGCCGGCGCCTATATTGCCGCGTTGCCGTTGCCGACCGACCTAGCTGTCACGACGGAGGTGGAAGGTTTCGACTTGGCCATCTTACCGTCGGAAACATATCCATCCACTGACGTCGTCAGCGTGGTCGACGCATGGTTGCGTTCACAAAGGTGGCAAGCGGCGCTTCCTCCCATCGGCGCGCCGGTAGCTTGGGACTACCGTCGCTGGGTGAAAGACAGCTACCAACTTGTGCTGCAACCCGGCACGGATGGCGCCGAGGACGAAATCTGGATACGTTATTCCCCACGAGTTGACGCGACATTTGGCCCGGTACCGTCAGGAGACCAGCTGGATTTGGACACAATCGATACCATGACAGAGGTGGCCCAACTTGGCATCGACGGCTTTTCTGCGACGCAAGCGGCTATGTCACCGGATGGGAATTGGTTGGCCGTGACAACGACTGACGGTACGCTCTATGTTTTCGATGCGCTGCGCCTACTTGATACAGTCTGGTGGCAGCCTGACGGCTTCTATGCCAACCCGGTATTCAGTCCGGACAGCCGCGATCTGGCAGTCACCCTACAGCGACAAACGGGGTCGGAAGTACAGCTATTTAGCAACTTCGATGTGATGTGGCTGCCGACCACGCGCTTCAACGGGCATACTGACACGATAACTGCCATTGATTACCAGTCGGACGGCTGGCTCGCAACGGGAGGGCTTGACGGTGCGTTCCGCCAGTGGGATCCTGTCGGTGAATACTTGCCCGCCATGGTGGATTCGGACGCCCCTATCTCGGGGCTGGCAGCAGCTCCGGAGGATGCACCGGGTCTTCTTGTCGCCCGCGAAGGTGGCTCCGTCGAATATCTGCTTGACGATGGCGAAACTGCGTGGTCCGATGTTGCGACCACGACCGAGTTCCCACGCATCACCGCCTGGTCTGCGTTCGACGAGAACGGAGTGGGTGACTATGCGGTTTTTGGTGAAGGACAGGTGGAATGGTTCACCTTCAACACTGAAGAGACTGACACCGTTGGCAGCGCGCCTGTAGATGACGAATCGTTCGCGTCCACTGGCGCAGCCTTCAGTCCTAACGGCGCACTATTCGGGATCAGTGGCGACACGGCCCATTTCTACGACCGCGCAAGCGGTGAGTGGCTGGGTGAGTGGGAAGTAAGTATAGATGGAAATCGTGTACCGATCACCAGCCTAGGCATGAGCCCGAACGGACAATATGCAATTGTCGTAAGCGAAGATGGCGTGACGCGGCTATGGGCCGCGACCGAGCAATAGGCTTGGCGGCGAGACGGAGATTTCTGTGGCAGTCGTTCAAGCCCGAAGAGGCGGGCATCGAGCGCATACGCATTAGCTCGATCTCCTGATACAACGCTCATAATGCAGCGAGCATACGCGAGCGATGAATGATTGTGGTGTCACCTACGAGGAGTTGGAGCTTGTCACGACTGAGTCCACTATGTTCGACCGGTGGACAGAACGCGCCCGCGTACCGAGGTGGCTTGTCATCGCATTAATCGGTATTGTGCTGGGTCTGATTCCCTTCGTGTTGGCCCGTTTCGACGGTTTGGGGCCGATGGAATGGTTCGATGGGTTTCGGGCCCAGCTTGTCTACGCTGTTATGGTTGTCTATATGCTGGCGATTCTTCGTCCGCTTGAGGGCACTCGCACCAGTGTGGCGGTTTCGCTGCGTCCGTTGATCGAGATCGACCGCAGTGATTTCGTTTCTCTCGTGAACAGATCCTGCCGGCTCAGGCCACTTTACGAGATGATTGCATTCGGTCTCGGCGTCACTGCCGGCATGCTTATCAACCTTGTGTTTGAGCCGCTGCAGGCCGGACCATACTGGCTCAACCACTACGCATATCTTTCCAGGATCGGTATCTTCGGTATTGGAATTTGGTGCATATTCGTGGTCATGTCTATTACCCGCATGACCAACGTTCTCCTGGCCCAGCCGACCCGTGTTGATGTATTCAATCCACAACCTTTCGCGCCGGTGGGCAGGCAAAGCGCTTTGCTTTCGCTCGCAATTGTAGGAGCCGTCACGCTGAGTCTTTTTTCTGCTTCGTTCATGGAGCCGGCTCTTTGGCTTGAATACGTCATTAACTACTGCGTTTTCTTGCTTGTCATCGTGGCGCTGTTCCTCCTGAACACCCACGTCGTGCACCGGGTGATTGCCGCCGCCAAGGCTGATCGCTTGCTTACAATCGAGGGCTACCTTGCGCGCGCGTGTCGTGAATTTGAAGAGCGATTGTCCGCGGGCAAAGAAGTGCACGAGGTTGCTACCCAAATCAACGCGCTGGCAACGCTCAAGCATGAGGTGCAACTGACCCGAACTTGGCCCTACAATACGGAGATGCTGCGAACTGTTGCGATATCTGTAGTCACGCCTATTGTAGTGGGTTTGTCGCGGGTTCTTATTGTTCTACTCTCCGCAGATAAATTCTAGAGTCTGCAAATGCTAGCTCCTACGCGCTTCCCTCGCTTGGCGTCTCACTGCAACGTAATTATGATAGGTCGTGTTGGCGGCATAGCCGCCAATCATTTGAAGTTCTGCCTATTGACACGCCAGCACAGTTAGGCGCGAACGACGATGCAGTCTGACTTGTCCGTACGCCCTGCGGAATTCAGCGCGCTGCGAACCATAATCGACATTTAAAGGAACGACTAGAATGGCATCTGTTGAGGCGATGAAAGACAGCCTTGCTCCGCCCAGCGGTAAATTGACGCTCATCCCACCTTATGGCGGCGAACTCGTCAACCTGCTCATGCCGGAGGTTGAGCGCGCTAGCATAGTGACCTATGCTAATCAGCTACCTTCGATCCGACTGTCCGAACGGACGATATGCGATCTCGAGTTGATGGCTGTCGGTGCCTTCTCACCGCTTGCCCGCTTTATGGGCTACAGGGATTACCAGTCGGTGTTGGATAACATGCGTTTGTCCGACGGTCATGTTTTTCCCATACCTGTGACGCTTCCCGTGGAGCCTCGCCCCGAGATTCACATCGGGCAAGAGGTGGCATTGCGCGATTCGCGTAATACTTTGCTTGCGCTCATGGTGATCGAGGAGATCTACCAGTGGGACCTCGATGAGGTTTCAGACAAGGTCTTCGGTACGCGAGATCTCCGCCATCCGATGGTCGCCGAAATGCACCGGTGGCCGCGCCTCAATATCTCGGGACGATTGCGCGTGCTTCAGCTTCCGTCGCATTACGATTTCAGCGAGACGCGGCTCACGCCAATGCAGACGCGTGCACGTCTGGCAGAGATGGGACACAGCAACGTGGTCGCGTTCCAGACCCGGAATCCACTGCATCGTGTGCATGAGGAATTGACTAAACGCGCGGTAGAAGAGGTGGACGGCACGCTCCTGCTGCATCCGGTTGTCGGGCTGACAAAGCCAGGCGACGTGGACCATTATACGCGCGTTCGCACGTACCGTGCGCTGACCGAACGCTACTACGAACCTGACCGCGTATTGCTTTCCCTGTTGCCGCTGGCCATGCGACTTGCCGGTCCGCGGGAAGCTGTCTGGCATATGGTGATCCGCCGCAATTACGGCGCAAATCATCTCATCGTCGGACGCGACCACGCGGGGCCCGGCAACGATTCGGAAGGCAAGCCCTTCTACGGTCCGTACGACGCGCAAGACTTGGCTATTGAATTCAGCGAAGAGCTTGGCGTCAGGCCGATTCCGTTCAAGATGCTGGTCTATTTGCCGGAGGAAGACCGCTACGAAGAGGTGGGCAAGGTGCCGGAAAACGCGCAGACAGCGTCGATCTCCGGCACTCAGGTACGCGAGGAATACCTCTATAACGGCAAGGAGCTTCCGGATTGGTTCACGCGTCCCGAAGTCGCCGAGATCCTAGCCGACAGTTACCCGCCCCGTCACAAACAAGGTGTCTGCATCTGGTTCACGGGTTTGAGCGGCGCAGGGAAATCGACTACGGCAGCGGTGCTGACGGTCTTGCTTCAACAACACGGCAGACAAGTCACTTTGCTCGACGGCGACGTCATGCGTTCGCATCTCTCCCAGGAGCTTGGCTTCGGCAAGGAAGATCGCAACACGAATGTGCGCCGGATGGGTTACGTGGCATCGGAAATCGTACGGCACGGCGGTGTCGCTATCTGTGCGGCCGTGAGCCCGTACCGCGATATGCGTAACTATGTACGAAGCATGGTCGGCAAAGAGCACTACGTTGAGGTGTTTGTGGATACGCCCCTCGAGATATGTGAGAAGCGCGACAACAAGGGGCTTTACGAACGCGCGCGGCGCGGTGAGATCCAGGAGTTTACAGGTATCGACGATCCCTATGAACCTCCGCAGCATCCGGAAGTTCGTCTAGAAACGATTGAAGTCTCAGCGGAAGAAAACGCCCGCAAGATTGAGACATACCTTCTCGATCGGGGGTTTCTGCGTCCATAGAAGGCTCGTTTGAATTCTGAATGAACAGGAGATTGCGTGTATCGCGGAAGAATGCTCACCTGTGGAGGCGCAATGCGATAGCCAATAAGTAAAGACCCGCCGGCTGCCGGCGGGTCTTTACTTATTGGCATCATGTGATGTGTATAGCGCTGGTATCCAGTCTATTTCTTTCGCGAGGGATCTCCGCCGTTGCTGCTTATGGATTGCTCAGTGTAGTTTGGGGGAAGCTCGCGAATTATCTGCATACCGTCCGTCTTGTTATCGGTGATGGCGACGATACGGCAGCCGGAGATGACAAACCACATCTTGTCCTGATGAATCAGGTACGGCCTCATACTGTCCCCTCCTACTTGGCCAACTCGTCCGTATATCCGCTGCAACCTAAGCGCCACCGCTTGGCGCATATCCAAGCCGGTCGACGCGAATAATCGTGAGTTCATAGGGTATCGGATAAGTGCGGAACGGGCAAAGTAGCAAAACGCCTTCACCCACTTGCGCCCGGCTTTCACAGCGAAGTGGTTTACCGTCTACCGACGCCGGCCTTGGCAATATTCGCTCAGGCAGAGAGATTTTTTCTGCTTGATGCTTCGGATAGGCTGGAGTAAACTCTATTGT
>JBJYXA010000108.1:0-4475 GCA_046259705.1 Caldilineaceae bacterium | reverse complement strand
GCCATGCAATGTACCTCTTCGATGTCACCGCAGAAGTAGCGCATGACGTCCACCGTGTGCGGGTGCAGCGCCTTAAGATGGAAGTAGGGAGATGTTTCACGTGGATTCATGATCCACATGCTCATATTGACGAAGAGCAGGTGGCCTATACGGCCTTCATCCACCCACCGCCGCGCCAGTCGCGCCGCCGGCGTAAAACGGTGATTGAGATTGATGCCGTAACAGACGCCTTTCTCCCGCGCAAGACGCACCATCTCCTCTGCTTCCCCAATGTTGTTCGAGATGGGCTTCTCTCCCAGCACGTGACAGCCATGGCTCAACGCCTCCATCGTCGGCAGATAGTGTTCACTCGAATACTCGTGGCCGCCCGTCGCGACACTGACGACGTCGGGATCCAGTGTGGAGGCCATGACACGGACGTCCTCGAACGCAGGCACTGCGAACAAATCTCTGCCTTCGCGTGCGCGTGCAGGATTCCAGTCGCAGATCCCGACCAGTTCCGCCAGCGGGTCCTCCTGATACAGTCTGGCATGGCGTTGGCCGATGGGGCCCATGCCCACTACACATACTCTCTGCATCGCGCTAGTTCCTTCTGGATGTCATTCGGATGTCGAACCTGTATGCGTCACGGGACCGGGACTGTCTCCACGTTGCCGGACTCAACTGACCGTATGGCGGCTTCGATGATCTCCTGAACTGCGAGACCTTCTTTGCCGGAGGCCTCGATCTCGTCGCGCGGCACGCCCGCATCCACCTGCTCCAGCCATCGGTGGATGCGATTGGTGAACGTAGCGCCAAAACCGCTGAGGCCGCCCATGATGCTGTTGCGGATGACGATGAGTTCCATGTCATTGCGCGGATAGAATGTCAGTTCCTCGTAGAGATTCTCCAGCACAAAGCGTCCCTTCGTGCCCATCACCTCGCAGCGCTCCAGGTTATGGCGCGGGTTTGCGTCGTAGCTGCCCGTCAGGTGTCCGACGACGCCATTGGCAAATTCCAAGTTGACTTGCGCGTTGGAATAGCAGACGCGGCCGGGGGCGTGGTTTGCGAAGGCTTGTACGCGAGTGACGTCGCCACAGAAATAGCGCATGATGTCCAGAGAATGGGGATGCAGCGCGCGCAGGTGGAACCAGGGAGAACTCTTGTTGGGGTTGTTGATCCACATGGTCATGTTGATCAGCAACAGGTCGCCGAGCATACCCGCATTGACCCACTCCTTGGCCTTTGCCGCCGGCGGGACGAAGCGATGATTGAGGTCGATTCCGAAGTACACGCCCTTCTCGTCGGCCTTGGCGACCATTTTTCTGGCGCTCTCGATGTCGTTGGAGATAGGCTTTTCGCACAGAACATGTAGACCGGCTTCCAGACACTGCATCACCGGCACGAAGTGATCTCCGCCGTTTTCGATGCCGGCGCTGGCAACGCTGACCGCATCCAACTCCTCGTTCTGCAACAACTCATCCACCGAATAATAGGCACGGACGCCGTGCTTTTCGGCAGCCTTGTCTGCCCGTTCCGGGATAATATCGCAGACGGCCTGCATGTCGGCCAGCCCGTCGGCTGTATATACGTCCGCATGTATATTGCCAATGTTGCCAAGTCCGACTACTGCTGTCTTAAGCATAGTGCTTCCTTCCATAGCCAGTACGGCGGTTAGGGGGGTGGAGACGGCATGCGGCCCGCCCTAGAATCGGCGCGGCGAGCTTCTAGACGCTGTCGTCATTGTGCGGGTGAGGGAGACTGCCACGGTCGATGTTACTCATCATCTGGCGACGTACTTGCGCGGAATGGCATGGCTCTGAGTGATGGCGAGCGGTGCTGAACCGCTATGCCTGCAGCCGGATTTTCGTCACGATTTCTGGTCGGAGGCCACTTCTAGTGCGATGTTCTCGGCCACGCCGTCCGCGCCCACGGTCTTCTCGTCATACAGAAAACACTTTACCATACGATTGCGTACATGATATTCATCGGGAACTCGCTGACGACAGACGTCCATGACGCGCGGACACCGGCTGGCATAGCGGCAACCTGTCAATAGGTATTCCTCCGTATCCATCGTCGCCAGGTCCGTCTTTTCCTGCCAAGTCCTGTCCGGGTCTGCCAGCGGAATCGATTCTTTCAAGTTGCGCGAATACGGATGCAACGGCACGCCCAACACCTCTTCCACGGGTCCCATTTCAACATTCCAGCCGCGCAGCATGATGGCGATGCGGTCTGCCGAATAGAACGCCGTCGCCAGATCGTGCGTGATGTAGACGATATTGACCTGCTCCTCGTCTTTGAGCCTTCGGAACATATTGACGATGGACATGCGCAGCGACGCGTCCAGCATGGAAACCGGCTCGTCTGCCACGATGAGTGATGGGTTGGTCAACAAAGCGCGTGCCACCGCAACACGCTGCGCCTGCCCGCCGGAGAGTTCATGCGGATAGCGGCCCTTAATCTCCTTGAGGGTAAGGCCGACCATGACGAGCTTTTCGTCGATGTAGGCGTCCACTCCTTTCTTGGGCGCCATCTTGAAGTTTTCGACCGTCTCATAGAGATAGCGGTCAACGCGTTTCAGAGGACTGAACGCGGCGAATGGATCTTGGAAGACGGGCTGCACTTCGCGAAAGAACCACTTACGCTTGTCTTTGCCGCTGAGTTTGGAGACGTCGCGGCTCTTGTACTGCAAGATGCCACCCGTGGGCAGTTCCATGCCCAATAGCATACGTGCGACGGTGGTCTTGCCGCTGCCGCTTTCGCCTGCAATGGTGAAAATCTCCGGCTTCTCCGAATCTAGCGTAAAGGACATGCCGTCCACGGCGCTGAATGCAGTGGAAGAAAGCCCGTGTTGGATGTGGAAAATCTTGACCAGGTCTTCGACGCGCAGGAGTTCAGAGTTAGGCTGCTTTGACACCGGTTAGCCCTTCCAAATTGCCTGTCCGGATCTCTTCCAGGTTTTCGGTGACTAGGTGACAGGCGACGCGGTGACCCGGGTCCACCGAGATGATCTCCGGGTCTTCGACTTTACATCGTTCCATAGCGAGGGGGCAGCGCTCGTGAAAACGGCAACCGCTAGGCGGGTTGTCCAGTGCAGGCGGACGGCCGGGAATGCTTATACGTTCCGTGCGTTCATCCAGCGTCGGCAATGATCGGATCAGAAACCTGGTGTATGGATGTAACGGTTCCTTGAGGATGGTGCGGCAGGCTGCCTCTTCGACCAACTTGCCCGCATATAAGACGCCAATCCTGTCGGCGAGATTGGCATGCACGCCAAGGTCATGGGTAATCAAAACCATGGTGCTCTTTTCGCGCTGTTGGACTTCCTTGAGCAATTGGATTACGCCTCGTTGCACAACCACGTCTAGTGCTGTCGTCGGCTCGTCGGCGAAGACGAGTTCCGGCCATAGGATGGTGGCGAGTGCGATGGTGACGCGTTGGCGCATACCGCCAGATAGCTGGTGTGGGTAGGCGCCAAGTACGGAGGTCGGCAATCCCAAGTCGGCGAGATACTCTCGCGTCATGCGATACGACTCGTCTTTGGTCACCGGCTCGTGGGCCGAGATGAAGTCGTGAAAGGTATCGCGGATGCGGCGCACCGGGTTGAGCACGTGCATCGACCCTTGCGGGATATAGGAGACGTCTGCCCAGCGGAGGGTCCGAAGCGTGTTCTGATCGACATCCAGCGTGCAAATTTCCTTCCCCTCAAAGTAATATTCGACAGTTCCGTCGATAACAATGAGGGGTGGCTTGTGTGCGCCGAGCATGACCTTAAGCAGCGTCGACTTTCCGCAGCCGGACTCACCGGCGATGCCGTAGATTTCACCTGACTTGACGGAGAGAGTTATATTGTCGACGGCCTGCACGGTGCGCGTCACGCCGTAAGCATCGGTAATGTAGTACGCCTTCAGATTCTTTACTTCTACAATGTTGGTCATTCGCCTATCCCTTGGCCTCGAGTCGGGCTAGTCGCGTTCGCGGGTCCAGATATGCGCTGAGGTTCACGGCCACAAGGTAGAAGCCAACTACAATAACGACGGAGGCTACGATGGGGGCAAGAATGACCCAGGTCTTGTTTGTCAGCAGCGCTTGGTAGTAGTTGCCCCAGTAGATTTGCGTGCCGATGGTTTGCGAGCCCAAATCCCCGAGGCCCAGCACGGCGAGCGTCACCTCGAAGCCGATAGCGAAGAGGAAGCCGCTTACCACGTCGGCCATGAGTAAGGGGATGAGAAACGGCAGGTGTTCGCGCGTGATGATCTTGAGCGAATTCATGCCGGAGAATACGGCCGTGAAGGTATGCTCCTGTTCGCGCAGGCTCAGGATCTGGGCGCGATATCGCTTGGACGGGAATGCCCAGTCGAGCAAGCCGAGGAGTACGCCGAGGCCAACAAGCGACATCTGCCCGCGCATCATGGCTGCGATCAGGATGACCAGCGGAAGGCGCGGAATGACAATGAAGCTGTCCACGAGCGAGGAGAGCACACGGTCAACTG
>JBJYXA010000107.1:19145-29334 GCA_046259705.1 Caldilineaceae bacterium | reverse complement strand
GCTGACGCCGCCGGAAGTCTCAGCATGCCTCCCTTGTAGCGTGAGCCCGTCCCCGCTGATCGGTTTCGAGCCCTGCCCGAATGTCGCGATGACGGCATGAGAAAGATCGGAACTGAAACTATGGTCAGGGCAGCGTGTATGCACGGTGCCCGTCGGCAACAGCGAGACGACGCCTGTGTGAATGCGGTAGTCCCATTCCCTGTTCGCGCTAAAGCTAGAAGTCTCGAGGTTGCCTTCGAAGCTGTTGGCTGAGGAGTAGGTTTCTGGTCCGCCGTCTACTTGGCAGCCGCCCAGTGTGCCGGCTTGGGTCCAGGTCACCGATCCGTCGACCACCTCGTAGTGCTGATAGATAGGGTTGGCCACCAGTCCGTCAGGAGCATCGGCTAAAGGTTCAAAGACAAGCCGTCCTGTGTAGTGCTCGGTGTAATCCGTGCCTGGCGCGGTCACATGGATTTCGGTCTCAAAGGTTCCCTCCCACCGCCAGCATCCGATGTTTGTGACAGCAAGCAATGGGTCCGGTGACAATTCCAGCTTCTTGCCGCGGTCGCGCCACTGCCCGTTGCTGATGATGAGGATCAGCTCCTCTACATTCTGGTCGGCGCTATCCCGACAGAAGGTCTTGGCAAACGTCTCCGTCCAGTCTTCCCGTTGCCACTCGCCGCCCGCCACCTTGTAGAACGCAAGGATTCTGGCGTCCGGCTGCGGTGCAAAGAAAAGCGGATTGGTGAAGGCCACCGAACGAGCGTTGCTGTCCAGGAAACGGTAGCGATATACGAGCATGGCCAAGGGCGGGATGCCAGTGGGCATTTCAAATGTCGTGTCGGGGCCTCCCTCCAGCTCGACCGGATCATATCCTATGGCCACGTCGTCGCCGTTTTCTGCAGTGCCTACGATTTCCAGCATCGATTTGGGGTAATTCACATAGTCGCCCTTGACCGGATAGGTCATGGCGTCCCAGGATCGGAACACGTCCCAGGGAGGCTCGTTGGGCGTTGCCGCGGCGAATTCGTGCCATAAGTCCGTTAGGCTGACGCCAGCGGCACTCTCGATAGCCGCCAGACTGTTGCCTGGCGATGCTGTTGCGGACTCCCAACTGCGCCGTATGAAGCCGGTATCGTTCAGGAACTTGGTCACAAACTGCGGAAACAGGTAGGCGGATCGTCCGCCGTAGACATCTCTGTTCAGTGTCCGGCTCCACCCTGATTGCTGTAGATAGCGAAACGCCCATATATGCTCCCAGTTGTTCTCCGGATACACGAAATCAATGGCCCAGTTCGCGGTAGCTTCCGACCACCAAGTCCATTCGTCACACTGTTTCGCAACATCCGCTGCGAACTGGAAGGTATGGAAGAACTCATGGGTCAGTGCAGCTAACATCAGGTCCTCATCCATTTCGGGATCGACGAGAACAAACGAGGGTCGCGAGTCACAGCCAGGCGGATACGCCACCGTTGCGGCGCCGCCCGTGTTGGGGGGTGGAACAATCAGGTAGATATCCAGGCGCCCATCCCCACCATCCCCCCAGACCTGTTCTTCTGCACCGGGTCCTACGAATCGGTGCGGCCCTTTGTCGCTGGGCGGGTCTCGGTGCATTAGGATCACTAGCTTGGGCCAGATCTCATTCTGCATGTGCTGCACGATATACTCAGCTCGCTCCTTCTGGCCCGGGAGCTGGAGTTGCCACCAGACACGAAAATTAGCCCCGGCGCCGCTGTCTATGCAGCCCCAGCCGCCTGGCGTGATGGGGGCCGGGCCAGGATCCGCCGAGCACTCCCCATCCTCGCTGGCGCGCAGCTCGCCGCCGCCCGCGTGGGTCGCAGTCTGTGCGGCGGTCGTAGCGTACCAACTGTCACGGTAGATAGGCGGCTGGAAAAACGGTGCAAGGAGAGTATGTGATGCGGGTGAGAGTTGGTCGTACTTGCCCGCCACCTCTCTCAGTAGAATCGCGTCCAGCGTGTTGCCCGTGCCCCGATACGCATTCGGGAGTCGCGAGTCGCCAAATGAAGCGAACACCTTGTAGACCAAGGCTGTTTCCGCAGCGAGTTCACCCTTGGAAACGGCTTCGTCGATTAGCTCTACGCTGGTCTGCGTCTGCGAAATGGGTGCGCCGGTGCCTTCATATACAGCGGGCAAGTAGACCAGCCCTGCGTCTAGACGGGTGTCCGATGACTGTGCTTCAACTGTGTCGGCGCCATCCTGTGCCCAGGCCGTGGGCGTGCGGTCCGGCGCCTTGAGGGCCACTAAGAAAGAAAGGACTAACAGCCATCTACGCCAGTGCATCTGATTTTCTCCTTGCTTTTCATCTCTTTTTGGTTACCCAAGACAGCAGCCATACCGCCTTGGGCACGTTTCCGGAATCAGCGTTCGCGACGGATGCGGATGAATACGACATGCACTCTGTTCGCTCCATTGCGCACGGAAGCATAATCCGGCTGGATGGGTCTTCCATCGGGGAAAATACGTAGTTGTGGATCCATACAGTACGCAGTTATGAACTGAAGATGGGCGGCAAGTTACCTGCAAGGTCCGTTCAAGCCTGCGCAGCCAATCATGGAGCGCAATGCTTGACGCGATCGGAGAAGGTTATTACAATATCTGAGCATATGCTCAGATATTGTAATAACTGAGGAACATAGGATGTAGAGTCAATGACCGAAAGACACTCGCAGAATCCCGACAAAGAACCGTTGCCCGAGGACCTGCTGAGCGACGTCGTCGGCACCTTCAAAGCCCTCAGCGATCCCACCCGCGCCCAACTCGTGTATCTGCTTACTAGCTGCGAGTATAGCGTCAACGATCTGGCAGAATTCGTTGACGTTACGCCGTCAGCAGTTTCGCATCATTTGTCCAAGCTCCGCGCCATACGCCTGGTGCGCACGCGGCGAGACGGCAACCAGATCTTCTATTCCATTGACGATACACATGTAGCGGCACTCTTCCGCGAGGCGCTGTATCACCTAGACCACGTGCGTCGGAATCTTCCTGACCATCCCGACGTGCTGCGTTCCTCTGAGAATGCAGCAGAGTCGGTATAGGACCTTATTTACCGCTACCGCAAGCTAGATCGGACCAGAACCATGTCAGATTTGCTTCACACGCATGACGGTACCCAAGATCCTGAACAACCCCACGATCATGAGCATCCGCATGACCACGAACACCAACACGACACAAATCGCGATGTCACACACGATCATGGGCACGGAAACGATCATGCTGATGGGCACTCCCATCAACATGGCGATGGAGTTTACCACCACCATCACCACGACGGTGTCTGGGGTTGGGTGACCCAAGTCTTCCATCTTCACGGGCACAGCCACCAACAGCAGGCGCTTGCGGCCGACGTCGCATTCGCCGACAACAGTCTGGGAATCCGTACCGTGTGGATTGCGCTCGCCGCACTTGCTGTTACTTCCGTCCTACAAATCATCGTCGTATGGATGAGTGGTAGCGTCGCGCTTCTTGCTGACACTGCCCACAACATCGGAGACGGGCTAAACTCGATCCCGCTGCTGATCGCCTTCTACCTGGCACGACGAGTCGCAACCCGGCGCTATAACTACGGCTTTGCCCGCGCCGAGGATATTGCGGGCATCTTTATTGTCATCTCCATTGGCATCAGCGCCGCCATCATCTTTTGGGAGTCTTTCCAACGACTCATCGCCCCCCAGCCGCTAACCAATCTAGGATGGATTGCGGCTGCAGCGATCATTGGATTCGCAGGCAACGAGTTGGTGGCCGTGCTACAGATCCGCGTTGGAAATCAGATTGGGTCGGCTGCATTGGTCGCGGACGGTCAGCACGCCCGCACGGACGGACTGACATCCCTGGCCGTGCTGGTAGCGGCATTTGGTTCGTGGATCGGCTTCCCCATTCTGGACCCTCTCATCGGATTCCTCATCGGCATCACGATCCTGTTCATTACCAAGGATGCTGCCGTCTCGATGTGGTATCGACTCATGGATGCCGTTGACCCCGACGTACTTACCACTGCCGAGAACGTCGCGCGTGCGCAGGAAGGCGTACAAGAGCTACGTCGCATTCGCATGCGTTGGATGGGGCACCGGCTTCACGCTGAGGTGACGATCAGCGTAGACCCCACGCTGACGACCATCGAAGGCCACCACATCGCTGAACATGTGCGACACTCACTCTTCCATTCGATCCCATATCTGTCGGAGGTAGTCGTTCATGCGGATCCGTACGATGCCGTACCCACTGCCTACCACGAGCATACGCTGCATCACGAAATGATACCGAAGCCGATTTCATGACGGGCTGCACGCGTAGTATTCGGTGACTACACGGCTCGCCTGCTGCAAGATTCCTTCAGAATAGCTGCCGTGACTTTCGCATCGGTAGCGACCGCCTCCTGCCCGAACCAGAGGAGCCTGCTTTCCGGCGCTTACTCGCGACTGCAACGCGCCTTGACCGGTTCACTTCCCTACAGTTGCGCATTAAGCCGAACACAGTACAATGTGGGCAAGTACGGTATAGTCAGCTCGATGCGAGCATTACCGCCGGCATTGCCAAGGACTCCCTATGTACGCAAGCAACAACAGTCAGCAGGCCGTCCTCGCCTTCGTCGATTGTGACGTGATCAGCGGAAAGGACGAACTCGCTCGCGAAGCGCTGTTGCGCAACGTTGGCCGCTACCGATCGCATGGCGTCGCTCCGCTCTTCGTCAACTGGCTGCGCCAGCGCGCCGACCTGCGGTTCGCGTGCCTCGTACGCGATCTCTCTGAATTCAATGATTTCATCCTAGACGTCGTACGCAGCGTGGAAGGTGTACGCGAGACGCGCACGACCCTCAGCTTTGGCGGGCGCGCTGACATCGACGCCCTGCTGGAGCTGGAGATGGAGGTCAACCCTAGCAGCTCCACGGTTGCCGCAAGTGTATGGATCGACGTCCAACCGGGCATGGACCGTCAGTGCTTCCAGGCCCTCCTGGATCTGCCCGAGCACCACGATGTGCGCCGCGTTTGGTTACTCAACTGTTATCACAGCGAAGATGCCGACCTGCTTCTCCTCCTGCTCGGTAAGAACGTCGAAGCGCTCACCGGTTACGTCATGAGCTGGATCCGTACTGTTCCCGGCATAGTCGATACCGATATGAGCACAGTGCTGGACTGGCGCTGGCTCGCCAGCTCCGACGATGTCGTGGAATTGTGCGAACTCTTCTTTCCGCGCAATGGCGCTGGGGACGAGGCGTCCGAATATGCCCCCGCTGTAGAAGACGAAGCACCCGCATAAACGAGTGTCGCAGCGAACCTCGCGCGCCCTGGCGATTTGCTCGGATTTCGCTGTTTCCCCACGTGAGGCAAAGCGTATCGCAATGAAGACTGCGTGGAGCGAATCGTATCCATCCAAAGGCGCTTTGCGTCGCGAAGTCCAAGCGATGGTCCAAGCAATTCTGCACGTGCTCCTCTGCGAGATCGGCGGGGATAGCATACGTGGCGTCTACTTCAAGGGCTCCGGACAGCGAAAATGGGACACGCTGCTGGATTACGTACCCGAACTCAGCGACGTGGATATACACGTCTGGTTCGATGACGGTAAGTGGGCGGAGACAGGGGGAATCGACCTCGAAACTTCTCTCCGCATCCAGGCCGGCATTCAAAATGCCTATCACGAGGCCATTGCGAACCCGATACATGTGCCCCGGCCGCAGATTATTCCGCTGAATCAACTTAAGCAGGACATCGAATACGTTCCTCCGCCGCCCGGGGGCGTCCAGGTAATCTTCGGCGAGAACATGGACGCTGACGTCCGTCTCTCTCCGGCTGAGATTAGGCGTATTGACGCGGACAGGCTAGCCGTGGATGGTGCAGCCATTGCGTCACTCCCGCTGAAGGCGATCGACAGGCCGGGCCGCTACATCTGGACCGCCCTCGCGTATTTGAGCTGGCGCGTGTCCCCAACCGGCGCTCGCGTGCTAGACCTTTTAGGCATGGATCCCGACGAGACCTGGAGCATGAATCGCACGGCGGTGATCAGTGCGCTCCGTGCTCGTGATCAGGACCTACTTGCAGACAGGCTGTCCGAATACTATATCCGCGCCTGGGACTACTTCCTCTCAGGTTATCGGGATGATGAGGCCGCACGACACGTGATCAGGTCCGGTGCTAATGCCATCTCCATCGCATGCGAAGTCGTCGCTTCTTAAGCATATGTTGGCAAATGTAGGCTCATGTCTGGTCGCGCCGGACGGCAACTGGGTCTTCCAGCCGTGCGGAGGTGAAGATGCCGTGCTTACCGCCACCATCGACCACGCCCGCGTGCGCGAAGAACGGCAGAATTTCGATCCCGCCTGCCACTATAGCCGGCCCGACGTCCTGCGCTTGAACGTCAATAGACAGCGGCAGAGCACCGTCACGTTCAATGAGTGATTCGCAATCATGGTTCGACCAGGCGGTGTACGATATCCGCTGCGAATGGGGTCAGCAGGGAGTGACGCGGCTTGCGCCTATCAGCGACGCTGTCATCATCGTCGACGTGCTCTCTTTTTCTACCAGCGTATGTATAGCTGTGGAGCGCGGTGCTTTGGTGTATCCTTATGCTGGCCCTCGGAAGCGTTTAGCAGATTTCGCGGCCGCAAGAAACGCTGTGGTGGCAGATAGGCGCGGCACCGCCAGCAAGTATTCGCTGGCACCGCACTCGCTCGTTAGCATTTCTCCAGGTACTAGACTCGTGCTCCCGTCACCGAACGGCTCCACGCTGTCCACGCAGACCGGACTCACTCCGACGCTGGTAGGATGTCTGCGCAATGCAACTGCGGTCGCAGAAGCTGCACTTCGATTTGGCCGCCGCATCGCCATTGTTCCTGCCGGCGAACGATGGAGGGAAGACGGCTCGCTGCGACCCAGCTTTGAAGACCTCGTCGGTTCGGGAGCTATTGCCAGCCATCTACCCGGAACTCACTCTCCGGAAATCCAGGCAGCGGTAGCCGCTTACGAACAGTCGCGCCATGACCTGCAGCGCTTGCTGCGCGAATGTGGATCGGGCAGGGAACTACTTGGCCGAGGAAGTGGTCACGACGTGGAGTTAGCAGCGGATTTGGACAGCAGCCGCTGCGCGCCCGTGCTGCGAGCCGGTGCGTATCAAGCTACAGTGTAAGAATGCAAATCCAAGGCTATCTCCGATCCCGGTCCAAATTGACACCTGTGCAATTACAGTGGACAATGCCTTTTCTGAGATTATGCGCGCTCGTCCTCGGCGTGAGTCCGGACGGGCTGCGGTCCCCGTGCCTAAGTGCGAACCAGTTCATTGTTTCACTTTGGACTGCAAAGGTAAACTGGTTCACATTGGTATGGCGTTACGTCTGAAGCGACGCCTTGCTTAGTTGTGCACGAGTGCGCAGTTGTTTGACTAGAAATGCTCTTCCAAGACAGGTAGGATGGCTTGGAAACTTCGATGATAGCGAGATAGTTACGTGTTTGATTTCAAAGTGGAGGGTGGTCCACCCGGTGCATCCAATACCATTTGGAGTCGCCTGCAATCACAAGGGCTGTCAGCCGGTGTCTTGACGCCGTTCAGCGGTAGCGTGGTGAGCGAAATCACAAGCCGTGCGGCGAATGCATATTACGACCGGCTGGGCGCGGAGCCGCCCAAGCGCTCCGAAATAACGCGCCGTTACCAGGGCCACGTTTACCTAAACCTGTCGGCTATAGCGCAGACGGATGCGGCATATGCTCGTGTGCGGCCACCTTCACTTCGTTTCAACGGCGAACTGGTGCCCCTGGCAGAGGTCGACAAAGGCGGCCTCCTGAGCAGCTTCCGTTCCGGACGCACTCAAAAGAGAATCGACGTTCTCCTGGACGAAATTGGCCGGCACATCGACTCCACATCACGCGCGGCATCGTATTGGCTACAACAGGTACGCTCACGCCAATGGACGCAAGCCGATGTCCTGCAAGTTATGGAGGAAATCGAGCGCACTGCCGTGGATAGCATGATGGCCTATCTGGCGGCGCGTTACAATCTGGACCTCCTCTACAATCGACTGATTATCGATTTGCTGCCTAATGCCGGATATCCGGCCTCGTTGAGCCTCATCAACGGCGCCCTGAGCGATATCGGCTCACTTGTCGAGTTAGGTCTTGCCACTTCCCTGGTGGAATTGGCGGCTCAGTACCATTCGGACGCAACGACTCACGAGGCGACACTGGGGTGGCTTAAGCAGGATTCATTCGAGGACTGGGAGTCCACCGCACCTGACCCGGAAACCGCCAGCGGTCTATCGGCGTTCTTGGCTACATACGGGCACCGTTCCGTGGGTGAGGCAGAGATGGCGCGCCCACGCTGGTACGAAGACCCCCTACCGGTGATGCGCGGTCTACTTGGCATCATAGAGCGCCAGGCGAAAGCACCCACGCGAACTCCCTCGGCGCAAAATGTGCAACGGCTGCTAGACAGTGCAGGTGAGTCCGTCGCAAAGACAGTTCCCGATATGATTGCTCGTATGCGTATGCTGCATCACCTGCAGAGCCATTCACTGCACGCGCTAGCGTACGTTTGGGCAGGCACGCGCGAATGGGCCAAAGCGGCCGCACATGAAGCCGCTGTGGACGGTCGTCTCCAGCGCGAGGAAGACGTCTTCTTCTTTGAGTTGGAGGAGATCAAACAGATGATGACGGGCGAATGGAACGTGAGCGATCTGGACGGCATCCGCTCCACTGTCGAGGAACGCAAACGCGAACACGATACATGGGCGGGCGCTGCCGTACCGCCGTTGCTGGTGGATAACCGGCCCGCATGGTCTGTGCAACCTGGGCTTCCCGGTGGCTCGGGGCATGTGACTGCGCCGTTGCGCCGCCTCAGTGACGCCCGCGCCAATAACTGTAGAGGCGCAATCCTCGGTACGGAACACCTGGACAGCGGTTGGGCGCTGGCGCTGCCGGTGGCCGACGGGTTCGTGGCCGCTACGGGCACGCCCGTGGACGCGTGTGTTGCTGCGGCAAGGGCATGGCACCGGCCTACTGTCGTAGGGCTGGGGAACGTCTATGACGAACTTGTAGAAGGCGCGCAGACTATACTGGATGGCGATAGCGGACTAGTGGATCAATAGTGTGGTCTGGTATATACGCCAATAGCCTTCCGGGCTTGCGCAGTACGTAGAACGATAGAAGGTGAGCATGTCGGCAGTGAATGTTGTAGCCGCTGAGGACGAAGGCGTAAGGATGGTTGGGACGCGGGCCGCGGCAGCGCCGGTACCCGCCGAGAACCCAAAACTTTCGGTGGTCATCCCGCTCTACAATGAGGAGGAGAGCGTACCCCATTTGCATGCAGCGCTGACCGAGGCACTGACCGAGTATGGTACGCCCTATGAGATCGTCATTGTCGATGACGGCTCTAGCGACCGCAGTTTCGAACTACTCAGCGAAATTGCCCAGCGCGATCCTCACCTCAAGCTGATTCAACTTCGTCGCAACTTTGGCCAGACCGCTGCCTTTTCTGCCGGGTTTGACCACGCATGCGGCGAAGTCGTCATCACCATGGATGCCGACCTCCAGAATGATCCCCACGACATTCCATTGTTAATGGAAAAGATCGACGAAGGGTACGATATCGTCAGCGGGTGGCGAAAAGATCGACAAGATCGGTTCCTGGATCGGCGGTTGCCGTCCATGATTGCCAATAGAATGATTTCAAACGTTACCGACGTTCGTCTGCACGATTACGGTTGTTCGCTCAAGGCGTACCGTGCCGACGTGCTGCAGTATGTCCATCTATACGGCGAGCTTCATCGCTTCATTCCCGCACTCGCCAGCCAGGTAGGCGGCACCGTTACGGAAGTGCCCGTCAATCACTATGCTCGCCAATACGGCAAATCCAAGTACGGTATCGGCAGGGCAACGCGGGTTGCCTTGGACCTAATTACTGTCTGGTTTCTCGGTGGCTATTCGACCCGGCCTATCCATGTTTTCGGCACGCTGGGATTGCTATCTGCCGGTTTAGGCGTACTCATCGGGCTCTACCTGACAATTTTGAAGTTCTTCTCACATCAGGATATTGGCACACGCCCCATGTTGCTGTTGGCTGTACTGCTCGTGGTAATCGGCGTGCAGTTGATCACGATGGGGTTGCTGGGCGAGATGATTACGCGTACCTATTTCGAAAGCCAGGATAAGCCCATCTACGTGGTGCGCACCGTCGTCTCGGGAACGACGAAGACGGCCACAAGTTC
>JBJYXA010000107.1:0-19045 GCA_046259705.1 Caldilineaceae bacterium | reverse complement strand
CATTGCTTTTTCGCCTGCCGCAGGTTTCACTCCCGGCCCTGCTACTGCATGCATTGGGGTTGGGGCTTTGCTGGCTCATTTCCGGTGCGCTGACGGTGCACTACATTCCGGGCGCAATTTCCAGAACGTTGTTGCTTGCCGTCTTTGCAGGCGGCATGTTCGTGCTAGTCGTTCTCGCGTGGATGCGCGCGCCGGCATTAACGGACTACGGAGACAGCAAAACGTGGTGCTGGGCGCTGGTCCTACTGCTGCTCACCGCGTTCCTTCGCCTGCCCGGACTCGGTTACCATGAGTTCCACGCAGACGAAGCTGTACTGCTGCGTCAAGCGCAGCGCGCAGTAGAAGGTCAAGACGACGCGCTGGCTGAGCATACCAAAGGGCCAGGCGAAATCGCAGTGACGTTGGCCGTCTACCGGGCGCTTGACACGGCCAGCGAAACCACGCACCGATTCCCCTTCGCCTTGATGAGCGTCGGCAGCGTTCTTGCCCTAGCGTGGTTAGGAAGTCGCATGATGGGCGGATCAACGGGCGTTTGGGCAGGTATCTTGCTGGCGACAAACGGCTTTGCCTTAGGTCTGTCGCGCATTGCGCAATACCAGCCTGCGGTATTGCTGTTCTCCGTACTGGCAGTGTTGTCCATGTGGGAGTTTTCACGCAGTGGTGATCGTCGCTGGCTGGCGCCGGCTGTTGCCTATAGCGCGTTTGGCATCGTCATGCACTACGAGTTTGTGTTGCTCGCGCCCTCACTGCTCTATCTGGCCTGGCTCGGCTGGCGACGCACTTACGACCGGCGCTCGGTTGCGATGGCTTTACTTGCCGGCGCTACCATAGCAGTCTTCGTGGTGGCGGCGGCCTATCTGCCCACTTTACTGAACCCGCACTTCTCCACCACGCAGGGTTATCTCAGTAACCGAATGGGTAGTGTCGGCACGTTCAACCTGGCCTTTTTCGCAGAGATGGGTACGTTCTACAACGCGACAGTCTATTTCGCCTTACTGGTGGCGCTCGTGGTTGCCGGTACGGCGCTTGGTTGGCGGCGGGCGCGCCAGCCGGTCCTCGCACTAACGCTCTGGTGGCTGCCCTTCTTTGTGCTCTACATTTTCATAGTACGTTTCCCGGGCACGCATTTCTATCTGCTCATGGAAAGCTGGTCGCTTCTGGCCGCCGTCCCGCTCGCCCTAGCAACCGGCCCGTCCGTGCGCCCTGCGCTACGATGGACAGTACTCGTCCTTGCTGGTGTCTGGCTAGTAGTCTCGAGCTACTACTTGTATCTCATGTTCTTTCGCCAAGACCCGGAATATCTGATCAATATCGAGACCGAACGTGTCCGATTCTACTGGGCGCCCTTCCCGGTGCCGGAGAAACCTCGCTTCGGATTTCCAATTCAGGAAGGCTGGAAGGCAATTGGTACACTGGGTGTGTGGGGTTATCTGCCCGGTACCAGCGTCGACGACGACGGAGAGATTGACAGCACATATAACAGCAACGACAGGGCATGGTCCCTTCGTCGCTGGTATTTGACGCCGTTTAGCAAACGCGACTTCGAAGATCGACCGGACTATGTCTTCGTGAGCCGGCATGTACAGGAAGCCAACCCGGAGTACACTACGGCCGAGGCGGCCGGCTTGCTGGACGGTTACACGCCCGCTGGGGAGGTACGCGTGCGTGGCGAGCCGCGGCTGGAGATCTGGACGCAGGCACCGCCTCCCGCATACGGTATCTATGACGCTGAGGATTTCAACACGCCCTTTCTGCGTGATGTCGCAGCCCTGGAAATCGAACCCGACCCTCCAGTTCGCGTCGAGGAGGTCGCGTTGGGGGACACGATGACGCTGCAATCAGCGCACCTGGCGAAGACGAACTACCGGCCTGGCGATACAATACCGCTGTTACTCGTATGGCGTGCTGAACAGGAACTGCCCATCGACTACAAGCTGTTTGTTCATGTCGCCGGTGAGGACGGCCGGCCCGTTGCGCAGTGGGATGGCTTTCCAGGTCTCAACACGGCGCGCACGAGCCTTTGGCTGCCCGACGAAACGTTCCGCGACCATGTCTTTGTATCCATACCGGAGGACGTGCCGGTGGGTGACTATACGTTACTGGCCGGCCTTTACGACGGCGAGAGCGGCGCACGCCTGGGGGAAGCCGCCATCCCGATCGCAGCCATACATATTCGATGACACAATTCCCATCCGGCGGAACCGCGCGACTCCATCCTGCCCATCTCGTTGTAGCGACATTGCTCACTGCAATAGCCGCACACCTGGTGCTCTTCGCGTTTAGCCCCGGCGGCGACACCGCGTATCTGCTCCAGTCTCTGGCAGTCTTCGCACTCTGCGCCCTGCTCCCGGGGATCCTACTCGTCGACGTAATCGTCGGTCGAACCGGAGCGCCACCCACTGTGCTCGAAAGGGTCGTCCTCTCCCTCGGCATGGGATATGCAGCTCTTGCGACGGTCCTGCTGTTGCTGAGCTATCTGCCCGGTCCCCTGCAGACAGGCCACGTCCTCCTGGCCTTCGACTTCCTGCTGGCCGTGTTGCTTGTGATTGTATGGTTGCAGGCTCGGACGGGCAGACTAGTGCCGGACGCTGGAGCAATTGACCCAGCCATGGCTCGCGACTTTCCCATTCGCCCCTACACCTACTGGCTTGCCGTGGGCCTAGCACTCGCAATAATCGCCGGGGGTGTACTGCGTATGGGCAACCTCGGGTACGCGGAATTCCACGGCGACGAAGCACGAGCCGTCCTACGCGCAGCAGCCGTGATCCAGGGATACGATGACGTACTCTTTCTACACAAAAAGGGACCGGCCGAGATATTGTTGCCCACGGCCAGCTTTGCCTTAGCCGATCGCGTCACGGAAACCACGGCGCGACTGCCTTTCGCCCTGGCAGGTCTGACTGCGCTGCTCGCGGTCTATCTGCTGGGCAACCGCATGTTTGGCCCATTGGCGGGCTGGGCAGCCGCCATGCTGCTGGCGCTCGACGGCTATTCGGTCGCGTTTTCTCGCATTGTCCAGTACCAGAGCGTCGTGATCCTCACTTCAGCCCTGGGCGTGCTCATCCTCTATCGCCTCGTCAGGAATCCGAAAGCGTCACTGAACTATCTTTCTCTCGCCGCGGCTCTGCTCGCGACAGGGCTCATGTCACACTACGAGGCTACATTTGCTCTAGCCCCGATGCTCTTCCTCTGGATCGTCGCGCTTCGTCGCCATCCGGAATACAAGCGAAGGCTGATCCGGTCTACAGTATTCGCGGGTTTGATTGGCGTTGCCTTGACCACCTTGTTCTACGGTCCATTTGTACTACACCCACAATTTCGTGCCACCTATACGTATTTGGCACAGCGCCGATTGGGGTTCGGCGGCGAAGCGGCTGCCGGTGGCATCCCATACAACAATCTGGTCGACTTCTTTACGCGCACCACTATCTACAACTCCACCTACTACCTGCTGCTCCTGATCACCATGGCGACAATCGCCCTCGTGATTGCCTATCGACGGGGGTTGGGAAAAATCTGGGGAAGTATCCTCGGCGTGGCGATAGTGCTGGGTCTGGCGGTTGTGATATGGGCCCCCTCGTGGCTGGCTATGGGTTCGAGGGACCTCACCATCCTGTTGTTCGCGACTGCGCTGGCATTGGCCTGGGTGATGCCCCACATGCCTGCATCGGAACGATCTTTGTGGTTATGGCTCGGCATCCCACTCCTACTCCTGCTTTTCTTCACTGCAAAACCGCGTACACACGTCTACATCTTCTTTACACCGTGGACGCTTCTGGCCGGGATGACGATCGGACGCATCTGGTTGGCGCTGCGCGTCTATGCAAGCTTCCGAACTGCCTCCGTGGTAGGCGCGACCACAGCCGCGGCGCTTGTCGTGCTTTTCGGCGTGTATACTTATTTGTACTTCGTCTACCATGATGTTGAGATCTTGCGGACCTGGCAGCAAAACCGGCCGCCCGGCTACTGGAGCGCCTACGATACCCTGGACAACCGTGCGCTTTTCGGTTTTCCTTTGGCTAACGGTTGGAAGGTAGCTGGAGAATTATATGAGGAAGGCGAAATTGAAGGGTCGTATGCCACCAATGAAGTGGAGTTTTGGACGCCTGCCTGGTACACGCGCGGGCGGTACCGTTGCGAAGACAACGCAGGCTGGTTTTTCCAGATCTCAAACCCGCAGCCGGACCCGGAAGGCTACGCGCGTTCGATAGAAACTTATGTATCCAAAGACTTTGCGCCTTGGGGCCAGGTGACGATTGCCGGTGACCCACGAATGATCATTCACCGGCGTGGCCACGATCCGGTCGACGTGCAGACATATCCGCTGGAGAGTTTTGAAGCTGCTTTCGACGCCGCAGCTACGGCCGATCTGCCTCTCAGCTACCCGGTCGTGGAACCCGCCATTACAAACGCACTTCACGCCAATTTCTCCGATGCCATCTGGCTGGAAGGGTACGACCTTCATTACGACACGCCGATACAGCCGGGTGACGAACTATCTCTGACGCTTTACTGGCGTGCACAGCGGCCTATCGAAGAATCCTATAAAGTCTTCAACCAGTCTTACTATGGCGACGGCGTCATGATTGCCCAACAGGATGGCTTCCCCGTATGCGGCGCCCGAGGAACGTGGTTGTGGGATCCCGGGGAGCTAATCGTGGACCGGCACACCATCACCGTCAACGCAGACGCTCCGCCGGGTTTGTATCCACTGTATACGGGATTGTATATCCCAGAGACATTCGAACGTCTGGATGTGCTGGACGAAGCCGGCAACGTCACCGGTGACAAGGTTCACCTCACGGATATTCGCGTTGGGGTGGAATAACAGACAACAGTGCGCTACGCAGCGCCGGAACAAGTGCCATTACCGCTACGTCACAACAAAGAATCTGAGGGATGACCCAGTCTAGGCAAGAGCCTATGGCTGATGGAGCCGCTCAGCAACGGGAAGGAAACCGACCATGTACGGCAAGACAACTATCGCACTACTTCTGGGCCTGATCCTGTTTGCTATGGCAGCCTGTGGCCCGGCAATGGAAACCGGATCCCAGAATATGCCGGGGCAAACCGAGCAGACAGACGCTGCTGCCGGCGACTCCTCCCGCTCTGAATCCAGCGTCGCAATGGAGACGTCCGGCGCATCGAGTTCGGATATCACATCAACTCTGAGCGTGACAGGCGTACAGTCACTCGAATGGGGAGATCCCGAAAATTGTATCATGCCTGGTCTTGCGATCACCGGCACCGACGGTAGTCTCGCGCCATGCGAGCCCGTCGATCAAGGTGATGAAGATAATGCTGAGATGACGGAGACGCCCGTCGAGGATGCGAGTATGCCAGAGGAAACGCCAGTGATGCCGTCAACTGACCAGCCGCAGACGCAGGCGGAAGACGACTACAGCGCCAGAATGACAGCCCTCGCCATAGAAGATCTCTCCCAGCGTCTTGGCCTGCCGGCCGATGAGATTGAGGTGAGCGGGGTAGAAACCGTCACTTGGCCCGACAGCAGTATGGGCTGCCCCCAACCGGACATGATGTATGCACAGATGCTACAGGAAGGCGTACTGATACAGCTCTACGCCAACGACCAGACGTATTCCTACCACGCCGGTGGTAACCAACCGCCTTTCCTCTGTGAAGAGGACCTGTAGCATCTTCGGATTCGCGAAACGAACGCGAACAGGTGCCGTCGCCGAACGCAGAAACTACGGCCGGGGACTGACCGTCACGGCACGCGAAACGGTCGAGCCATCTAGGCGCAAGTCCGCGCCTCTGGGTCGCTAATTCCGTTGGTTGCGCCGTCGCGGCGCCGGGACGGAGCGTACACGCTATTCGATCGCTAGCTCCCCGGCGTCGATCAACCACATCAGCGCCTCGCGGACCGTCTGCAACGACGAATAGCGCGGGTTGTAATTGATGAGCCTGTGCGCCTTGTCGATGCTGCAGTTGGGGCTGTGTGTGATGTGGTCCCAAGTGGCGGCGGCGTCCTGCTCAGTCTGCGTTTCGCGCCATTCATCCCACGGCAGGAAGGTCAGGTTAGCTTCCTCTCCAAACCAGGATGCGACAGCCTCGGCATAACCGCGCAAAGTGACGGCCGCGGGAGAAACTACATGGAACGCCTCGCCCACCGCTGCGCCCCAGTGCGCTACAGCCTGTTCGAAGGCCTGCGCGACGTCGTCAGCGTGGACATGATGTAGTGTTTCCATACCAAAATTGGGCAAAATCACTTCTTTGCCACGCGCCAGCTGCCGGTAGACATCGTGATTCAGATTTCCCGCAGGATTGATGGGCGTCCAGCCCTCGCCGCATATATGACCGGGATGTAGGACCGTTGCTGGAAAGCCGTTGCGACGCGCCTCATGGAGAAGGTACGCCTCGATTTGTGCCTTCTGAATCCCATATTCACCGAACGGTTTGCGCGGCTGCGTCTCTGCGGTGGGGACTTGTACACTCGGCCCGTGCACCCAGATCGTGCCACAATGCAGGAAGTGCTGCACTCGATCTCGTAGCGCCTCGACTAGCTGACGGGCGCTCTCTTCCGTGAAGCATATCATGTCAATAACGATCTCAGGTTCGAGCTCGCGTATCATGCGGCCGAACGCGCCGTCTGACTCCGCCTGGGCGCGATCGATGACGACACGCTCGACAGCGTTCCACGCTGCATTCGCAAGGTATGGCTGCCTCTGGTTTCGAGCTATTACGATCACGTCATGTCCAGCTGCTATCAGACGTGGCACGAGATAGGTGCCTACATGGCCTGTTCCACCGATTACGACTACGCGGGACATACTATTCTCCTTCTAGGGCCATTGCCCGTGTGGATAGACAGGGTGTTCGTCGATCCCGGTCACTACTATTGGATACCACTTCACCAAGCACGGGTCAAGAACTGCACGCTATGCCTGACACCGAAGCCCTGTGGCCCATCCCGCGCCAGCATGCTAGAATCAGCGATGCTTTTTGCTGCAAGTTGACACGTGTGATGGAGCGAAACTGGAGTGACCGAGATGCCCGCCCAGAAGGACCTAGAGACACTGAACGCAGGCCTGGCCGACATAGTCAGTGCGCCGGATGATAACGGCACGCTTGACTTGATCGTCATACGTCCAGCGGCCGGAGAACGAGTGGTGCGCCAAGAAGGGCGCCTAACTGCCCGCAATGGACTCGAAGGCGATAGTTGGCGCCAAAGAATCACCGGCAGAACCGGCGATCAGGACATGGATATGGATAACCAGCTGACACTGATGAACATACGCGTCGTCCGATTGTTGGACGACGATGCGTCAAGATGGCCGCTGGCTGGCGATCAGCTTTATGTCGACCTTAACCTTAGCGATGACAATGTTCCCCCGGGCCAGCGTCTACGCATCGGCGAAGCAATCGTCGAAGTGTCGGCATTGCCCCACACCGGCTGTAAGCTATTCGCCGAACGGTTTGGCGCAGACGCGATGCGCTTTGTGAACTCCGACGAAGGCAAGCGGCTACATCTCCGCGGCATCAATGCGCGCGTCGTCCAAGACGGCGCAATTCGCAGGGGTGACACGGTAGTCAAGATATAGAACCGGTCACACGCGCCTATTCGCCGGCAAGGCGTTTGGTTGCGAAGCCACATTTCGGACCGTTGGTCGCTGGAAAGGCCGTCGAGCCGATGACGCGCGCCAGCGGTCAAATAACCAGTGTGGTGCATTTCTTGGCATTCATGCATATCTGCACTTATGCGTGTATAATCGCACCAGCACAGCAGCATCCATTGCGCCACGGAAGAATAGCCGCCACAATAAGGAGAACAAAATGAAACGACAGCCACCCCGTGCTTTCAGTGCCGTCCTACTTTTATCCCTGGTGCTTACGGCAGCGTTTCTGTTGTTGCCCAGCCGATCCGCGCTGGCGGCCCCGTCGCATCAGGACACGCCGGATACGGCGATTCCACTCCAACTTGGCGAGTATGTGGGTCTCGACTTGGCCAACGGCGAAACCGTCGACTACGTACTCACGGTTCCCGAAGCCGCTAATTACGAAGTAGGCATCGTAGATGAAGAGGAAGCAATCGCGTTCGACCTCATCATTACTGACACAGAGGGAAACGAGCTATTCAACGACATATTCGGTTCCATCAATCTGGAACTAGAACCAGGCGACGTGACGCTGCACTTCGAGGCAGTCGATGACGCCAGGCTCGAGTTCGCCGTGCTCGGCAACATCGGACAGATGACCGAAGATATCGATGCGCCCGGCACACTTCCTGCGGGCGGCATCTTCTTCAGCGAGGAAATAAGCGAGCCGGTCTACGCCACACTGACCGTCCCCGAGACGGCCTATCCGCAACAGGTGACGATCTATTTTCAGCCTGGAGAAGACGATGGCTTCTACATCAGCGCGGAAGGTGACGGCATCGGCTACGTTGGGAGGGACTCCAGTGAAACGAGTCTACTGCGTTTCTGGACACATGGCGGCGACTTCTTGATCACCGCCGAGCCGGTCGAACGCCGCTCACAGCTCCAGCTCATCCCGTTCCTCAGTGGCCCTCCTGTTACCATTATGCCGGGTGAGACACTCGACGGAACGATCCTCGCCGGAGAGACAGCAGTCATCTATAGCCTCCCACTGGGCGCCGCTTCCGATGAACTCACAGTCACCGTGGACGCCGATGTACCCGAACTCGATATTACGCTGGTGGACCGGCTGTATGATGGGGATCTCGTTGAAACTAGTTTCGGTGAGCCAACGCTCACCGTAACTGATATTCCTGCCGGCCAGTATTACCTAATCGTCGAAACATATGACAACGTGGAAACAGACCTTCCAATCAGCGTTTCGGTTAGCGCCGCCGCTGTCGTTCCTTCAGATGACGCGGATACAACCGCGGCCGAAGAGACCACGGCCGAAGAGATCGATACGGAAACCACACCGGATGACGCAGTGGAAGAAACCCCGGGAGATAGTATTGAGGCAGGCGCCACAATAGAAGGTTTGTTCGAGCCAGGCCAAGATGGGATTACGTATTACCTGGACGTGGAAGAGCCTGGAACCCTTGTCTCACTCGCTCTGGCTTCCGAGGTAGTAGACAGTGATTTCGACCTGGAGGCGGGTTTCCGAGAGGATGAACCAATCTGGTCTACATTTACAATTGGTTCGGATGACAAGTTGACGTTTGTCGCTCCTGTCGCTGCAAGATACTACGTGCGCGTAGTAAGCAACGGTGGTGACGGCCAGTTCCAGCTAATGGTGGGAGATTTGGAATCAGCTCCCGCAATCAATGTCAATGACCTGACCTGGGGCTCGGTCAACGCTGGTGAGGATGCGGCCTATCAGTTGGATGTTACGGCAGCGAACACACTGGTATCCATTCTACTCGTGGGACCGGAAGCAGAGGACTTGGACGTACTGTTCGCAGGTTACGATGCCGAAGGCACGTCACTTGCCTATGATAGCAGCTACAGCGGCGGCTCTTCCGAGATCGTCAGCGCACTGGTGGAACAGCCGGGAATCTACGAAGTAGTCGTGAGCGGCGAGTTCTCGGAGGGCGGCAACTTTGTAGTGCTCACCCGGCTCGAAGACCCCAACAGCGTCGCCCGCCAGTGGGCCGCGAACGCGGTCGCGTCGTCGGAATATGGCCAAGAAGGCTTCTCGGCCCTGCAGGCCACCGGTAAACCGAACACGCCCACCGCAGGAGACTATAGTACCGCCTGGGCTCCCCAAGAAGCCGACACCGGTGAGGAAACACTGGAACTTGCTTTTGAACACAGCGTAGTCCCCAGCGCAGTCAACGTCTATGAGACGTTCAACCCCGGCGCGCTGACTGCAATTCAGGCCTACAACACGGAAGCCGAGGAGTGGGTGACCTTGTGGGAGGGTGAAGCCGGGCCTATCGAGGACACCATGCGCATGTTCAGCCCCGAGCTGACAGGTGTGGATTTCGCCACCAACGGCATCCGGCTGGTACTGGATACGTCCGCAGTGGAGGGCTGGAACGAGATCGACGCAGTGGAGTTATTGGGACGCCCATAATAGCGAGGTGCTGCCCTTTTGACGTGTGACCGCTACGCAGCGGCCCTGTAGTAGTCATACGAAACACGCAACACTCGTCAAACGACCGCTCCGGCCGGGCCGGGGCGGTCGTGCTATTCCAGTGTTCGTAGCGCTAGTCCCCCCCACCACAGACGAAGTGCAATTCGTAACATTCTTGTAAGCTCATCGAGACGCCCTCGTAGTATTTTCCTGTTACCGTGTACATAGCCTTCAGCATCTCGTGCGGGCGTCGTTCACACACGACAGACTGTCCGGCAGTGCCTAGTGCGTATGCAGATGAGATACTCGGCTTCTGTATGGGCACAGTTTGAGAGCGCTGGAATCCGAGTATTGCTGCGGTTCGTGCACTAGCCAGATGAATGCATATTCGATTCTTGAGAAAGGAACGTACATGTACACGCTTCGACTATTTCTCGCACTGGTGACCACGCTGCTCGTTCTGGCCGCCTGCGCCGGTCAGTCAACAGCCGGAACGGCCAGTGCGCCCGCCGTATCCATAGAAGATCAGGCCACAAACCATGCAACCATGGAAGGCGCACCTTCAGAAGACAGCATGAGCGACATGAGTGATGACACAGCAGCCATGGATGGTATGGCCGATGACGCCGAGCGGGACGACACGATGAACGATGCTGCGGGTCAAATGGACGATATGAGCGGCGAAACCGTAGCCCGGGACGATATGGTCAGCGAGGAATCCATAGACCTCGCAACAGCAGTCAAACGTCCTGCTTGGCAACAGATTGCGCTGACCGATGCACGTACCGGCAAACAATTCACCTTGGCTGACTACGCTGACAAGACGGTTTTCGTCGAGCCTTTTGCTACCTGGTGCAGCAACTGCCGCAGACAACTCGGCTACGTACAGTCCGCATACTCGATACTGGGAGATGAAGCCGTGTTCATCGCGTTGAGCGTGGAACCCAACATTAGCAACGAAGAGCTGGTTGACTATGCGAACAAGCAGGGGTTCGAATACACCTTTGCGGCCATGCCGCCTGAGATGTTACAGGAACTGTCCGCCCTATTCGGACGGACGATCGCGAATCCGCCTGCAACGCCTCACTTCATCGTTCGACCGGACGGCTCCACTACCGAGCTGGTGACCGGCTTTGAGGAGCCCGAGGTTCTGGTGGAGCAGATCGAGTCCACGGTAGGTTAGAGCACTCGAGTACTTACAAGGAAGCCCTTAGGCATCGCAGTGCCATGTAGTATATGAGCCGCGCAAGGGCTTCTCCCATTCCCGACTTTGTCCAGCACGCCTACGTCCAAAGGTGGCGATCATGAATGAGTTCGTGCAGGCGTTTCTGCTAGGGAACGCGGCAATTCTGACCAACGTATGCATGCTGCCCCTTTATCCTGGTCTGATCGCCTACATGGCCGGCACAGGCGAGGGGCGCCGTGCCGTCGGCTGGATCGGCGTCTTTGTGCTGGCAGGTGTGTTGAGTCTGATGCTGGTGGTTGGTTGGCTACTCTACGCGCTACAGGCTTCGTTTGGCGCCGTTCTACCTTGGCTGCTTCCTGCGATCTATCTGTGTGTCGGTGTGATGGGGGTATTCATGCTGGCCGGTCGAAACCCTTTTCGTCGACTCAGCATGAGCAGGGCGCCGGTAATGCGTAACCCTTATCTCTCCGCATATGCCTTCGGACTGCTGCTGGCCCCCATGACGTTGCCCTGTGTCGGTCCCGTGGTGCTCAGCGCATTCCTTCTGGGCGCCGGCAATACGCAGGAGCTTGCCGCCAGTTTGCTCTACTTCTTTGCCTTCGGACTGGGCTTCGGTTGGCCACTGATTGTACTCCCGTTTTTGGCACTTCCATTCCAACGCCAGTTCACAAAATGGACAACCGACCACTATCGTCTGCTTACAGCGGCCTCCGGCGCGCTATTATTGGCGATTGGCGTGGGTGGCTTTGCGCTGGAGATAGCGCCGAATCTCTAGTTGAACGCTAGAGCGGCAACCGTACAGCGAAGTCATGCCTGGCAGAGCATACGAGTGCTAGAAACCGTATTCGACCGCTATGTATTCATTCCAACTCTCAGTGAATTCCTCCTCTGAAATACCAAGGATGGATTCGATCAGCCCGGCCCAAGTGCCATGGTGCGAGAATCCGTCCAACAGCTCTTGAAGCGCAATTTCACCGTACTCAGCCACGACATAGTCCAAGACTGTACTGGTAGCCGCGTAGCGCCATAGGACGGTACCGCGGCCCGGCACACCGCCCACGTAATACTCATCGATATCAGCCAACTTGAGCGGGTAGATGGCCGGCGAATGTGCTTGAAAAACCTCCCGGCTCTCAGCCCGCCACACGTTAGGCTGGCCCAGCAGCTCTGCGCCCAACCAACCGCGCACTACCGTGAAAACAAAGGCCCACCTGCGATTCGCCGCATAGGGTGCGCTTTCTCGAATCGCGAGCGAGGAAACCTGCCTAAAGATGCGGTCCGCCAGGTAATCCCCATTGGTCATCCCCTTTGGAACCTGCGACAGCAATGGCGATGTCAACTCTAGAACTCCGGATTCCCAACCGCGCGAGCGCACGAAATCAGGCTTGACGACAACTGTAGTGGGACCGTCCGCTGGAGAGTCCACCAGGCCTAAGATCTTGTATAGGTCGGTATAAGCGGCTTCCAGTATGGGGACCGCTGTCTGGACGCTTTCCGAGTCCGGAGCGTAGTAGTGAAAGATGAAGTGCTTGCTGCGTAGTGTGACTGGTTCGCCCCAGAAATCCTCCGGCGGCAGCGTTCGCAACCACAGCCCGTTTGCCTCGCGATAGAAACGAGTTTCTCGGTTCTCGGCCGTCTGCCACCAGTTTCTGTGTGGGAGCTGTACGTAGACCTCGGCCTGAACCAGCTCCTCACTCACGCGCTGGATCGCTCCCAGCTGCAGATCATATGGCCTGCCTGTGTCGCCGCGTGCTCCCCAATTATCCCGCCATTCTCTCAACCAAATTTGGTCCACGGTGGGATCAACCAGCGAGTCATAACGTTCGCGGTCTCTATCCCGCCATGCGGTCTTGTCCAATTCGAGAACAGTAGCGAGTTCTGCCGAGGTACGCATGCGGTCCAGCTGGGCGAGAGATAAGGGGGCGCTGCCCGATGCCAAAATCAAGAACGTCAGTGCGGCGAGCGCACGCAACGTGACGAGGACAATTCTGCGTTCGCCGTCACTGCGTGACTCAACGCCGTCCGCTGGCACAAAGCCGGGGATACCGCGCTCGAAGGACTCCTCGTCAAACTTCCAGTCAAATCCAATTCGCTGAGACATGAGCCGACATCCTCCTGCGAGATCTTACCATTTAGGGGATGCTGGTTTCGGCAGTTTATCGCCTTATATGCTGGGTGAGCAAGTGTGATGAAATCGGAACGTTGTTGGGTCAAAAACATCGGTGGTACAATTTCTGTATCATCAGCGAAGCACAAAACTACAGTTAGTATTCCGATCCCCCTGACTAATAGATCGGATATATAGCGTCGAGCAGCCTATGTTAGCAGGATTCGCCGAAGTGACTATCACGCCGCGAAATGCTGATTGTCTGATCGCGGGCTACGCATTGAGACCAGCCACCGGAGTCCACGATGATTTGGTGGCAAGCGCTGTCTATCTCGACGACGGCGTGCAAAAAGCGCTGCTGGTCAGCTACGATTTGCTGGCCATGGAGCGGGAATTGATCGCGCGCATCAAGTCTGCCATTTGCCAATCGCTTCCGCTGTCAGAGGGCGCGATTTTCCTTACATGTACGCATACTCACGAAGGGCCCGAAGTGCGCGAACGCAAGTTCCGTGACAAATGGTACGGGGAAGAACGTCCGGCTTATTTGGATCCTTACCTAGAATTCCTCTGCGAGCGCACAGTTCGGGCGGCGCGCGACGCGATGGACGCAGCTCAGCCCTGTGATCTCCTCGTCAACCAGACACAGGTGGATGAAAATGTAAATAGACGACTGTTTCTTTCAGACGAGCGATATGTTTCCTTTCCCGGCAATAAGCAGCTTCTGCCCGCAGCGACCGGCTATGCCGACAAGGAACTGGGGATTCTTGCTTTTTGCGCAGCCGGTACACGCCAACCGTTCGGTATGATCGTCAACTACACGGTGCATCCGCTCACAGCCGGCGCCCTGTCCCCCGTGCTCAGCGCCGATATCCCGGGCGTCGTGCGTCGCACGGTGAAAGAGAGCCTCGGCTGTCCCGTCTGCTATGTCACGGGCGCATGTGGCGACAACCACCCCAAAGCGCCCGAATCCGGATTTGCCGAGACCGAACGCGCGGGTCGCATACTGGCAACGCAGGCCATCGCGCGCACGTATGATGGCCACCGGATTCCGGATGCACAGATGCGGCTGCGCGCCTATACCGGCGCCGTGACGGTGAAGCAACGCACCTGGGAGGAATTCAAACAACTCCCCCTGTTCGAACACGACGAAGGGACGTTGCGACAGAACATCTGCCGCGTGGAACAACCCGGTGGCGAAGTCGACGCAGCTTTCTCACTGCTCGCAATTGGGCCCGTCCTTTTAGTCGGCATTCCAGGTGAGCTACTGGCGGAATTGGGAGCGACGTTGAAGTGGTTCTCCCCGTTCAAGCGGACGTACATTATGTACCAAGCTACCGATAGCTTCGACTATATCCCCCACCCCAATGCCTTTTTATGGGGTGGGTTCGAGACCTGGTGTGGTCAATTGTCCCCTACCGCGATTCGTCCCCTCATCAACGCCATCTTGGACGCTGCAGAGCAACTCAGTCGGCAATGAACGGTTGTAAAAGCAAAGAGAGGAGGCCCTATTCTCGGGAGCTAAATCGTTCGGTTTCGGCCGTTCTCGGCTTACAATTCCATGGTTTATTGAGCGATACAAGCGATGCAACCGGAGTAACACACGAAAGGGTGGACGAAGATGTCACAAGTACATTCAAGACGCGCGTTTCTGAAGTTGGCGGCGGCTGCAGGCGCTACAGCTGCATTGGCCGCATGTGTGGCGCCGGTGGCGGCTCCCGGCGCGGCCATGCCCGGAGCCGAAGGCAAAGTTGTACGCATTTTGTTGCCGTCTTGGGCCACGGGCGAGATCCCATTTGATACAACGGCGCGCGAATTCAGTGAAATGAGTGATGGTGTCAACATCCAGATCCAGACGACGTTCGAGGGTTGGGAGACAAAGGTGTTGGCCCAGATCAACGACGGAGCTGTTGAGTGGTGTGGCGCAGGCATCGCCTCCTCGGCATCTTCCAGCCTGCCGCGCTGGATACTCACCGGCCTTGTGCAACCCATGGACGACATGATCGCCGCTACGACGGTCGAGGGTGCGGGCCAAATCCTAGAAGACATGCTGCCGGTTCTGCGCGATGCATCGACCTATGAGGGCAAATTCTACGGCATTCCCTATAGCTTCGAAAACATCAGCTTTAACTGGCGCACCGATTACTTCGAGGCAGTAGGCGCCACCCAAGCGCCGGCCAGCCTGGACGAGTGGTTCGAAGTCGCTAAGGCCCTGAAGGAGTGGGGGGCAGAGGAACAGATTTATCCTACGTCGTTCATTCCCGATCTGGACGCATCTGTCGGCACCATCATCTACGGTTCGACCACGGAGCCGTTCGATGACACGATGCTACTGAAATGGGAATCGCCAGAGGCAATTGACGCGCTCGCGTTCTATCGCAACATGGTGCTCGAAGAGGAGCTGACTCCTCCCCATGGCTTTGACGGCTATCTGGATGCTTACTATGCCGGCAAGCTGGCGTCGCTGCAGGCGCAAAGCTCGCGCGGCGTCTGGGGACAGCTTGCGTTCGGTACCGATAAGGTCTCGACATCTCCTGTTCCGGTTGCCTCGGATGAGAATGCCGGTACGCCCTTCTGGGGGAACTGCGTTGGTGTTCTGTCCGGTTCACCCTATCCCCAAGAGGCTCTGGACTACTTCCTCTTCACAATGGGACCTCAGAATACCGACTTCCAGAAGACGGTGATCAAGACCGGAAAGACGCCAATCTATACTGCTGCGTACACCGACATCATCCAAGATGACCCGCAGTTCCGTACGTATGCTTGGATGCTCGACATGCGCGACCAAGTGGAGCGATCCGTGATCCGGCCATTCAACAACTACTTCTCGATTCAGGACACCTTCTACCAGAAGTACATCGTACAGCTCGTTGAGCCGGGCTCGACCATGACGCCCGAGGAGTGTGCGTCCCTGATCCTTCAGGATAGCCTGGCCGAAATCGAGAAACAGCAACTGTAAAAAGTAGATCGTTGCGCGATTCATAGAATGCGACGCAGTGCAGGTATGGCGGCCCCTCAAGGCCATCATACCTGCATCTGCCGCTGATTGTATTGTCCGTCGCCGGCACAATCCGGCATTGGAGGAAGGTAGTCATGTCCCGTATGCCCAGATCGTTTAGGCGCAGCCTGCAGCCAGGCAACATATTCGTGAATTTGTCCCTGATACTGATCTGCGCTGTTTGCCTGCTGCCCGTAGTGTGGGCCATATCAGCATCCCTCAAAGATCGTAATGAGCTGTATCTGGCGACGCCCACGCTGTTGCCCCGCAACCCGACGCTGGAAAATTATCGGTGGATCTTCTCCCAATCGGATATGAGCCGCCTCCCCCTCAACATGTGGAACAGCGTCAAGGTCACGGTGGGAGCCGTAATCATCCAGTGCATCACCGCCACCATGGCAGGTTTTGCCTTTGCACGGCTGCAATTTCGCGGGCGGGACCTCATATTCTACATGCTGATTCTGCTCATGTTCGTGCCGCGTGCAGGCGGGTTGATGGCGCTATACGAGCTAATGGATTTTCTGCATCTGCGCAACTCGCACTTGGGCCTCATGCTACTCTTCCCCAGCGCGATCAGCGTCGCCCTATTCGTTATGCGCCAGAACTTCCTAGGCATACCGCGTGCTCTGGAGGAGGCTGCCATCATCGACGGCGCGAACACATGGCAGCTCTTTCTGCGCGTCGATGTGCCCCTAGTCACGGGTGGCATTGCCGTCGTCGCAATCTGGGAATACATCTACGTGTGGGGCGAATATTTGATGACGCTCACCCTCATCGACTTTCCAGAACTTGAAACGCTCTCCATTGCTGTCACCAAGCTCCAGGGCTGGGGTGCTCATTTCACTTCCAGCATCGTTGCCAGCTACGGGACCGAATCCGCAGCCTATGTCGTGGCCATGGTACCTGTCATATTGGTCTTCGTGGTGCTGCAGAAGTGGTTTGTGCGCGGCATGAGTGAGGGAATTCTGAAACTGTAAATACAGCCGCCGAATAGGATGGCGGCGGGAGGTTTGTCTGGCATGGCCAGAGCAGACGAAGTGCGCGAGCAAGGCGCGGGTGCGGTCGCACGCGAGGCCTTCAGCGAACTAATCAATATTCGCCGGCAGAAGTGGGGAAATCTTTGGGGCTATGTCTTCATCGCCCCGGCCGTCATTATGTACGTGGTCTTCCAGGCCTGGCCCATCCTGCGCGGACTCTTCATGGCCTTCTCAGATTATCGATGGCTGATCCCGCAGAGCAAGGGCTGGGCAGGATTCAACGGATTGGCCAACTGGGTGGAGATGATCCATGACCCAACGTTTTGGCGAAGCTTCGGAATCGCTGTGCGCTTCAGTCTGATGGTTCTACCCTTTACGCTCGTGCTAGCTCTTTTCACGGCGACCATGATTTCTCAAGTGCGCCGCCCGGCAGCAGCCGGCTTCTATCGCGTTGTCGCGTACATGCCGGTGATTTTGCCCATATCGGTGGCCATGCTGGTATGGGCGAAGCTCTTCGACTATCGATTTGGTTATCTGAACGCCATGCTCCAGAACATCGGGATTCAAAATCCGCCCAACTGGCTGGGTTCTCCAAGCGTTGCGCTGTACGCAATGGTGCTGCCAACCGTCTGGGCGCGCTTTGGAAGTTGGACGCTGCTGTTTCTCATCGGAATGTACAACATCAATCGCGAGATCTACGAGGCCGCACGCGTCGACGGCGCCAACGGATTCCGCCAGTTCCTGCACATTACCCTACCTTTGCTCAAGCCGGTGTTTGTTTTGGTGTTGGTCCTCGGCGCAGGTGTGGTCAGCGCTACTGAGGAATCCATGATTCTCTTCGGCGGTACCAGTGGAGGCCCGGCGGAAGCAGCGCTGACTACGGGTGTTTATATTTATCGAACCGCGTTCATCCATGGTGATATGCGGATGGGATACGCGGCCACGATGTCGCTCTTCCTGGGCCTAGTGAATATGCTTGTAACGGTCGTCATCTTCCGCGCCTTGCGCACCGAACGCGCCTAGCATTCGTGTCCACGCTCAAACTTCTATTCGCCTCCGATATTCATTTTAGCGTCGACCTGCGTGAGGAGATGGCGGAGGCGGGGCCACTTCTCCCGGCAGATACGTATGACCATCTGCAGGATGGCCATTTGGTCTGGCACAATACCATGCTCGTCGAACAAATGGCGCGCATGTTCGATGCGCTCGAGCAACTTATTCGACGCGAATCACCTGACCTGACGATCTTCACGGGCGACCTTGTCAACACAAACTGGGCACCGAACGTTTCCGCCGTCGTGTCTCGCGTATCCGCGCTACCCAGTGCGACGCGCCTGGTAACGGGCAACCACGATATATACCTCAGCGGCTCGGCATGCCGTTTGCAAGAACGTATCAAGCCAGCTGACTACACCACGGGCCTGCGACATGAGTTGGTGGATGACATCGGACTCATCTACTTGGATCTGTTTGTCCACCACACGGATGGCGCAGTCGTCAAGGCCACCGATCCGAATGACGCCGGCGCCACCACTCAATACCGTGCGCAGGATATTGCCGGATCAGTTGCTCTACTGGACCGACTGCCGGAGCGGCGCTTTCTCGTCATCGGCCACTTCCCTATGATTTCGCCAGATGAACGACTGCGCGCTCCTGGCCGCAAGATCGGCTGGAACTGGCCCTCCGCCTCGGGGCTCGCCCCGCGACTGGCACAGCCGGGTAATCTACTTGGCGTCATATGTGGTCACCAGCACTTTGCCCATTGGCAA
>JBJYXA010000106.1:0-2004 GCA_046259705.1 Caldilineaceae bacterium | reverse complement strand
AACATTGCAGATTCATCATAAACGAGCATATGGCCAATACGCTCGGTTTTCAGCAGGGTATCGGATGACGTCGTCGTCATTGGCGTTGCTGTTTCGCGGGAACCAGCCTGTCCAAGGCCTGATGAACTTCCGCCACAGCCTCAGCACTTTGCGTTTCGAGAGCGAAGACGAACGAGGGGCTTCATGACCGAGTACTTGTGACGATGCCAGACCTCGAAGATTTTGTAGCCCATCTCCGTTTGGCGGAGACACTGATCGAGAAAGCCGACAAGGACCAGCTTGCCGATGTGGCTCGGTTGCTGGCGCTCAACATCGGCTACTACCAGAATCGCTATGGGGACGTGCCCCAGGATGTGCTGCTGGAGATGGTCCGGGCCGATGCGCTCGATGAGTCTGGGCGGGAGATGGTGGTGGCGGGCATGCAGAACCTGGTGTCTGCGCTGGCGGAGGTTATGGGCGTGAAGGATGACCTTCAGGACAAAACTCGGCATTAGCTTCCTGTGTCTGCTGCTTGCACTGGCGGCATCGGCAGAGGAGTTCTCGGGACGGGTCGTTCGGATCGTGGACGGAGATACCGTCGTGGTCCTGGATCAGCGGCGGGGCGAGCAGAAAGTGCGACTGGCTGGGATCGACGCACCCGAGCGTGGTCAGGCGTTCGGTACGCGGGCCAAGGAACAGCTCGCAGGGCTCGTGGGCGGGAAGCCCCTCAACGTGCGCTGGCACAAGGAGGATCGCTACGGGCGTCTCGTGGGTAAGCTCATGTTGGACGGCCAAGACGTGAATCTGGAGATGGTCCGATCCGGTATGGCTTGGTGGTTCCGCAAGTATGCGGATGAGCAGACCGCGCTTGATCAGAGGCTCTACGAGGCGGCCGAGAACGCGGCTCGCGCAAATCGCGTCGGCTTATGGACCGACCCGGAACCGATAGCGCCGTGGGACTGGCGAAATCGCCCGGAGCCGCCAGGCGGCTACGCTGCCAAGTGCCCATGTGGATCGGGTAATATCTGCATCGGCAAACGGGGCGGTCGGTTCTGCGTGCGGAGCAGTGGGACGAAGAAGTATTTTCCCCGCCAGAAGTAGCGTCCTACTCATGAGCGGCTTCGGTTCAAGCTGGTCCCACGAATGGGGCAGTGCCGTGAAGAGAAAGCATAGGACTGATGGGTCGAGAACAGTGGGCCACGCATCTCAAGATCTCTCGGCTGGCACCCTCTCGGAGGGTCAACAGGCGGAACGACCGCAAACCGGCATCAAGCAGCCCGTGCCGGGTCGGGACGCTACCGGCAGGTGTCGGCCAGCAGCGGACACTGGCTGTTGCCCCTCATGCTGATTGACGAACCACCAGCAAGATCCGTCGCAGGTCTGCCACCGGTAATCTGCTGAAGCGGTGGCGCACAGCGGGCAGGGGCAGAGCCTGGGGCTGCCGAGTCTTCACCGGTGGGCGTTGCGCGAGCGCATGGGGCACAATGCCCGGACCGCAGACATGAGAAGGCTCGCCACGGTAGCGCCGATATCAAAACGCGCGTGGCGAGCGGTGAGCTTCAATCCTGGTCAAGCTATCCCCAGGACGGACTTGATTACAACTCCGATCATGCGCGTGATGCAGCGGGGAGCACTCAGTAAGGTACCTTTGATCGCACTGGTGGTCGTCGACGCTTTCGCGACCCTCAGACGTGTCGAGGACTTGGCCAAACCGCTTCGGTTGCAGGGCGTGAACGCAGTGGAAATACCGCAAGTACTGCGAGCCTTTTCCCTCGTTTTTCCTTGCAGTTGTGTTTATGATCTGCATCGTGCACTTCCGCACGTACCCAAGAACTCTAGTAAGGTGAACTCCAATGCAAACTCGTAACTTCCTCGCGCTGCTGTTGGGTTGTGGGATCCTCGCTTTCTCGTGTGGCGCCGCGTTTGCCGAACCGGGAGGTGCTGGCAAGGTCGACATATGCCACTACGACAAAGACGCGGGGATGTTCTACCCGATCACAGTAGGTGCCCCGTCGGTCCCGAAGC
>JBJYXA010000105.1:0-2347 GCA_046259705.1 Caldilineaceae bacterium | reverse complement strand
CCTTGAACAGGGCCGATGGACTATGTCGAGCATGCAGAGGGCGCGCGGCGCACTTCCCCCGCCTCATGGCTGGCTCCGCGCTCGCTTCAGGAAGGTAACTCTCCATAATCGCGTCCTGTGCACAACGACCCGGAGCGGACATCCCAACTCGGCATTGTCATCCGCTTACCCAGCCCGCAGTGGTTCCGCCGACTCCTAAAGCCGGCTGTGAAGTCAGCGGTTGGTACTGGTTTAAACCTGCTATCCCACGTGACGAACAAGGGTTTTTGCGGGGTTTCACCGATTCAGTTGGGCGTCTTCAGTGGGCGTCGTGCTCGTCGCCGCTGGCCGTGCGGGATGTCCATTTCCGCCAACGTGTCGGAGCAAAGTGTATGGCGAGTATTGCGGACAGAAGCAAGGTGCCTCCAGACGCCTACACCAAAATTCTCAGGCGAGCGTTCAAATGGCTCTGGTAAAACCCCATTAAAAGTGCAAATTTGTTGCCCTTGAAAGTCCCCTAATCGTCGTCTAGCCTTCCAGAACTTGTGGCGACGCCGCGACGAACGCTCCTGAGGGCTAAGGGACTTTGCCAGACGCTTCTCGTCTGGAGTTTGGCTCCACGGGCAGCGAAAGTACGGACGTCCGTAGATCTCCTTTTTTCGAGTGCTGCCAGCGTCCAAACCAGAAGCGCCTTCTTCTAAACCACACGATGAGGATAATCGCCGTGAAAGCGTTTCGTCGAGCCTGTTGTCTCTTCGTCTTTCTGCATGCACTCCCGATCACAGCGGTGAATGCGGACGTTGGGCCATGCAACGAAGATTACAGTTTCGTTTGTGACAGCGAAAACAAGTGTACTTGTGTAAAGAGAGGAAATCTTGGTGGCCTCCGCCTAGTGATCCTTGACGAGCCTTTAAATATCCCTGTCGGCCCAGGCGAAACTTTAGAACTGATGGCTTCTTTCGGCCCTGACCAAGAGTCGGAATGTCTGATAACGTTCGATGTTCGGCTTCAATCTCTTGACGGCCGTCTGCTTGACCAGTCGTCAGCGAATCTTGATGTCGCTTCGCCTTTTTCCATCTACGAGCACAAGTTCTTCCCCGTCGGAATCAAGCCAAGCTACGCGAACATTCGATTCAGCGGGGATGCGGAGAATTGCTCGCTTCAGGAGATCACAAGCTTCCGCCCAGCTATCGTGACGTACCACGGTAAATCCGGGAAGATCACCTATCGAAGTTCGCTCAAGTATCGTTACGAATTTCAGCTAGATCCCGGCGAACTGCCGCCGCTCCTTCCTCCGGTTAACCCGTTGGGAAAGTGTGACAAATTATAGTCTGGGCGGAACCATTCTGACCCGGGCGAGAGCGCCCCGACCCACGTCCAACCTTAAGCCGGGGCCCGGCGCGCAAACGTGCTTTTTGCGCAACACACGCTGCCGAAGCCCACTGGTAGAGTATTTGTAGTCAGCCAATCAGAAGTTGGAATTTCGGCATGATGCCGACGGAGTGTCTGGTCGCCGCGGCGTAAAAGTGCATTCTCGGCGGAGTCCGCTTCTTGGGAGGTAGGCGCTAGGTTGGGACCGGAGTGACGTCTGGATGATATTGGTATGCCAATCGATCGTATCGGCGCCTGCCCGTCGCCGACGGCGACGTAACCCTGTCCTCAAGACGCTGTGGAACAGCGTATTCTGGCAGGAATACCCACTAGAGAGCCGCTCCCGGCCCTAAGCGGCTAGCCGCCTCGGAGTTCTAGCTTCCGCGCTCATCTCAGCACCCTCTATCAGGTAAAAAGTTTCGCCGGCTCCACCCGTGCGAATTTAGCCTACCGTTCAAACGTATTCGAGCAGATCCATTACTCATCGCAAAGCCTCAGAGCAAGCACTTGTCGGATATGTCGGCGCGGAGGACTCCACTTTCTCCCCTCCCTGAGCGGGGAGACTTTATCCCGGCGTTCGCCGGCGACGCCACATCTGTGCTGAGCTGCCGAACCCAGGCTTAACCAGTGAGTGACAGACAGTGAGTGACAAACGGAGCCGGTGAAGTCCATGAGCGACCACGACCTGATCGAGTTCAAACTGGCTGATGGCACCCCAGTCTACATCGAAACTGCGGAAGTCTCTCCGCGGGGCGGAGGCCCGCAGCGAGTCAGTCGCAACACAGCTGGCGCCCAAGAGGCTGCCACCCGATTCGAAGACGCGGTCGCTCGTATTCGGCCCGCGGCGCAGGCACTGCTGGACAGCCTGAGCGATCTCAACACACCGCAGCAGATCAACCTGGAGTTCGGCATCACGTTCAATGCCAAGGCCGGGGTAATCTTCGCCTCGGTTGACTCCGAGGCCGTGTTCAAGGTTGCCATCACCTGGAAGAATCCC
>JBJYXA010000104.1:0-2740 GCA_046259705.1 Caldilineaceae bacterium | reverse complement strand
TAAGTACCGAATCCGAGCGGCTGGTCACAATCGATCCAGAGACGGCGGCAGTTACCGAAATTGGCATACTAACAGAGGACATTGGGATTATCGGCGATATTGTCTTCACGGCCGATGGACGCTTGATTGGAACCGCGTTTAACTCAAGCCTACCTGCCGGTCCCTACATCTTCTTTGACATCGATCCCGCGACGGCTGAGGTTACCGAAGTTCGTGCAAGCAACGCCTCTCCACCGCAAGGCATGGCCCTTGTCGAACCTCTCAGCTCTGATACGCCGACTGTAGAAAAAGTGTATTGGACGGACAACAATAAGAAGGGCACCGTGCACCGGGCGAATCCGGATGGCAGTGGCGCCGAAGAAATTGTTGACACTCTCACATTTCCACGCGGAATCGTCGTCGACGACGTTGGAGGCAAAATTTATTTTGCTAGCGACGCAGGGATTACAAAGGCAAACCTCGACGGTAGTAATACCGAGGTGTTGTATCCAGGCAGTACACAACCAGAACATGTAGCCCTAGATGCAGCCGCCGGAATGCTCTATTGGGTGACAGACAGCTCGATCGTCAGCGCATCGACCGATGTTGCAGGCGCCATTGAGACGATTCAAACGGGCCTGGCACGTCCCGCTGATGTTGAGCTCGATCAGAACAGCGGTAAGCTGTATTGGGCCGAGAGTAGCGGCGGAGCCATCTACCGGTCTTCCCTCGACGGCAGCAACAAGGAGCTCCTTCTTGGCGGCCTCTCCTTCCCCTCCGGCCTTGCCCTCGATCTGAGCGCTGGCAAGTTCTATTTCTCCGATCGTATTGATAACAATATCCGCCGAGCCAATCTGGACGGCAGCGGTACAGAACTTGTGGCAACGGTTAACAATGTCCAAGATGTTGAGCTAGACGTTCAAGAAGGCAAACTCTACCTGACCAATCGTGCAGACGCGTTGGTGCAACGGGCGAACCTGGATGGAACTGGCATTGAAACACTGGCGACAGCACTTGATCCGTTCGGACTGGCCCTCTATTCAGCAAGCGGCTCCACCGATAACGCCCCAGTCGCTGCTGACGATATCTATGCGACGAACGAAGACCAGCCGCTTAATATGGGTGCGCCTGGCGTCCTGAGCAACGACACGGATGAAGGCCCGCTGACGGCCGCACTGATCAGCGATGTGGCCAACGGATCGCTGACGTTCAATACCGACGGTTCTTTTATCTACTCACCGTCACCCGATTATTATGGCCAGGACAGCTTCACCTACATAGCCGATGACGGTCTGAACGAATCGAATATCGCCAGCGTGATCATAGAGGTGGCGCCCGTCAACGACGCTCCCTCGTTCACCGTTGGCCCCGATCAGGTAGTTCTGGAAGATAGTGGGCTGCAAGCTGTGCCTGGTTGGGCTACGAGAATCAGCGCGGGCCCGGCCAACGAATCCGGCCAACTGTTGACCTTTGTGGTGAGCAATGACAATAACGCGCTCTTTGCAGCCCAACCAGCCGTTACTCCCGACGGCACGCTGCTCTTCGAACCCGCACCTGACGCTTATGGCAGTGCCGAGGTGACCGTGCAGCTTCAAGATGATGGCGGCACGGTTAATGGTGGCCTGGACACGTCCAGCCCGCAGACAGCAGTGATCACTGTTTTGCCAGACAGCGACGGTGACGGCGTGGCTGACGACGCCGACAATGCGCCCTCAGATTACAATCCGGATCAAAGCGACCTGGACGGGGATGGAACCGGTGATGTGGCTGATCCTTGTCCGAATAATGCCAACGACAGCTGCGATCCCAGTGGATCGGCCTCCACGTACGTCGATCCTTCTGAAGAGGTCACGTTATCAACTCCCGACGGTTCGGTCTCGATCACCTTTCCGCCCGGTGCTTTGGCAGACGGTAGCAGCGTATCGATAACTGATACGGACAGCGGCAGTCTATTTGAAATGACGACTGATAATGGCGAGGTGCTGGGAATCTTCTCTGTCGATCTGCAGCCATCCCAAACTTTCAATATACCGGTGAGGATCACCTTTACCTGGGACGATATTGACGATGATGGCTTTGTAGATGGCGCTGAGATCAGTGAAGAAGACCTCGTAATCGTTAAAGATGGTACTGTCCTCACAGGTAAGTGCAGGGAAGAGACCACAGGCGATGGCATACTGCCGGATTGCGACACAGACGCCAACACCTTTACCTTTGAAGTTGACAGCTGGAGCCAGTTCGCGCTGGCAGGTGCCCTTGTTCCGGAAGTGACAGGCATCACTGTGCCATCCGCTCCGGTTGATATCAACAACCAACCGATCAGCTTCACCGGCGCTTTCGCCGACGGCGACGATGATGATGCGCACTCGGCACAATGGGATTGGGGAGATGGCACTACGTCCTCAGAGGGCATCGTCAATCAAGAGACCAACGCGGTCAGTGGCAGCCATACCTATGCCGAAGCGGGCGTCTACCGCGTCACGCTGACCGTCACCGATCGCTTCCCCAATTCGGGCTCGTTGACCTCAGATTACGTCGTCATCTATGATGCCGATGGTGGTTTCGTGACCGGCGGTGGTTGGATAGACTCACCTGCTGGCGCCTATGTGCCTGATCCGGCGATGAGCGGCAAAGCGACCTTCGGTTTCGTCTCCAAGTACAAGAAGGGCGCGACCGTGCCCACGGGCAATACCGAGTTCCAATTCCGAGCGGCCGATCTAAATTTCCATTCTGAGGCGTACGAATACCTGGTCATAACCGG
>JBJYXA010000103.1:1698-15622 GCA_046259705.1 Caldilineaceae bacterium | reverse complement strand
CCATATCTTCGGCCGTGATGTTCGGATTTTCTTCGAACGCCGCCATCGGACCGCCGGGCGCCTCGTGAATCATTGCAAACACAATGACGCTGATCAGAAACAGTAATGGGATAGCATAGAGCAACCTGCGAAGTATGTACTGAGTAATGATAGCCCTCCGACTGGAACGCCGGACTTCAGTAGCCTACGGCAGCTTGAATCGCTGAGGTGAAACGGTAGATAGGGACACGACCTGCCGGGGATTGAATCGTGTCCCTATCCAGAACTACATCACTTGCAGCCTATTCGAGATACCAGTCTTCGGCGTTCCAACTGCGCACATTCTCCCAGCCGTTGATGCGATAGTTCATGAAGTTACTGCTTGTCAGGTCGATGTCGGCCCGATCGTACAGATAGATGTGTGGAAGCTCGGCATCGATCTGTTCGCAAGCGATCTGGTACTGCGCCTTGCGCTCGGCCAGGTCGGGCGTAGCCGCGGCCGCATCGATCGCCGCGTCAGCAGTTTCGTTGATCCAGCGAGAGTAGTTGAAGCCGGCCCCACCGTTGGCCTCGGTGGGAATGCTCTCACTGTGGAAATAGCCGCGCATCTGCGAATCGGGATCGATACCATCCGATGTGGTGTACATCAGAATATCGAAGTTGCCATGCTTGCGGAACGCACCGCTTTCCCAGCTGCCGAACAACTCGGAACTGGGCACATTCTCGATAACCAGCTCCACGCCAATATCGCCCAACATGGCAATAATTAGCTGCTGCGATTCCTCGCGCAACTGGTTGCCGGACGTGGTTTGGTACTTCATGCTCAGTGGCGTGCCCTCTTCCGCATACATGCAGCCGTGGCATTCACGCACGCCGTTGCCGTCCTCATCGGTCCAACCGGCTTCCTCAAGAAGCGCGATCGCCTGATCCGGGTCATACACGGAAGGCTCGATATCACATTTCGCCCAGCCAAGGCTCAGCTCGCTGACGCCTACGGTGGTGGCGCCATACAGCAGCTCATCAATGATGTACTGCTTGTCGATACCGTACTGTAACGCCTGGCGCACGCGCAGGTCACCCAGGATCGGATGCGGGTTGTTCAAAGGATCATCCGTCGCGTCGATCGTTGGGTCGGCCAGGTTTAGCACGAAGCGCTCTGTGCCGGGACTCGGCTGCGCGTGAATCGTAATATCCGGGTTGTCCTGGAAATCAGGTATGTCCGCTTCGGTCATGTCCCAGAGTCCCTGAATCTCGCCGGACGTAATCAGCGCCTTACCGACCTCGCGGCTCTCCACGAACCGAAGGATCACCGTACCAACCCGCGGTTTTTCCGGATAGTCACGGTAGTTTTCGTTCGCTACCAACACCATGCGGTCACCGGGAATCCATTCCTGCAGCTTGAACGGTCCCGTGCCGATGAAGCCGTCCCGGTTGTAGTCCCACTCAGGCATCTGAGCCGGATCGCCCGTGGCATGCCTGGGCATGATCGAATTGAAGTTGCTCAAAAACGGTGCGAAGAACTCACTGTACTGGACGACGGCCGTGAAGTCATCCGGGCAGGTAACCGACCCAATCGGAGCGTAGCTAGACGCGGTTACCGCACCACTCTCCGGGTTTGTCACAGCTTCCCACGTGAACAGAACATCGTCGCACGTGAACGGTTCACCGTCGGACCACATGATGTCATCGCGCAGATTGTACGTAATCGTCAGACCGTCTTCAGAAATTCCGCCGTTCTCCACGTTGGGGACTTCCTTCGCAAGGACCGCGTAGTATTCGCCTTCCGGACTCGCCTGAACCAGTCCTTCATCCATGTATCGGGCAGCCTCCGAAGCGACTGTCTGCGTGCGGATAAAGGGATTCAGCAGCTCAGGCTCTTGATACAGGCCATAGACGATGGTCTGATCGTGTGTGTCCATATCCGCAGCAGGTTCCGCCGGCGCAGCCGCTTCAGCGGGGGCGGCTTCTTCAGCGGGGGCAGCCTCTTCAACTGGCGCAGCCTCTTCAGCTGGCGCAGCTTCTTCAGCCGGCGCAGCCGCTGGCGCGCCGGAACAGCCGGCAAGCGCCAACAGGACCACAACCGCGAGAGATGCAACCAACCACCAGTGTGTGCGTTTGCTCATCTGCTTCTTCTCCTTGACATGAGTCTGGACTGTTTTGTGAATTGAAATGTCTCGGGACCCAGAGTCGAGCCTGGGACACGCAAACATTCATCAATCGGCCTCGAGGAAGGCCGCGTCGAGCACTAGGTTTGGAAGGAGGCGCAGGAGCGTCTTCGCATTGCTTCGCCTCACTTGCGTCGTGTAATAGGCCAATACGCCGAGACCTGCGATGGTTCAGCAAAGCGAGGACTATGTGCTGCTATGCGCCGCCGCAACGTCGGGCGAAAGTATACTGCTTTCGTACTTGGGTGTCAACCGAAAAATCGCGCAATCGCCCGTCGGACAAGCCATCCTGGAACCTGCCCGCTCCCAGGATGGCGCAGTTCGTCTAAATGTCCAGATTTGCCTGATTGGCGTGCGTCTGGATGAAACGGCGGCGGGGAGGAACGCTACTTCCCATGAGCATATCGAAAGTGCGGTCCGCTTCTGCGGCATCGTCGATGCTAACCTGCAGAACGGTGCGATTCTCCGGGTTCATGGTCGTATCCCAGAGCTGAATGTCGTTCATTTCACCGAGGCCTTTGTAGCGCTGGTCGATCCGAACGTTGTCTTCGCCGACCTCTGCGCGCATTGCGTCCAGTGCCTTGTCGTCGTAGACATACTCGCTCATGCGCTTACGCTTGCCGTCGTCGCTGCGCGTCACCGTCACCCGGTATAGTGGGGGCTGAGCAATGTAGAGATGGCCGTTGTCGATCAGATCTTCCATATAGCGGAAGAAGAATGTCAACAAGAGGGTACGAATGTGCGACCCGTCCACGTCCGCATCGGTCATGAGAATGATCCGATGGTAGCGCAACCCGGAAAGGTCGAAATTCTCGCCAATGTTGGTGCCCAGCGCCGTGATAAGCGCTTGAATTTCCTTATTCGTCAGCGCCTTGTCCAGGCTCGTCTTCTCGATGTTCAGGATCTTGCCGCGCAGAGGCAGGATCGCCTGGAAGCGCCGGTCGCGGCCCTGCTTGGCCGTGCCGCCGGCGCTGTCACCCTCGACAATGTAGATTTCGCATTCGCTGGGGTCGCGGCTAGAGCAGTCCGCCAGCTTGCCCGGCAATGTAAGGCTTTCCAGAGCACTCTTGCGAATCACCAGATCGCGCGCCTTACGTGCGGCCTCACGCGCCCGGTAGGCAGTGCGGGCCTTCTCGATAATCTGGCGCGCGTCGCGCGGGTTCTCTTCAAGCCATTGCCCCATCACATCCGCCACCGCTGTCTCCACATGGTAGCGAACTTCATTGTTGAGCAACTTCAGCTTGTTCTGGCCCTCGAACTGAGGTTCGATAACCTTCACACTGACGATCGCCGTCATGCCTTGTCGGGTATCATCTCCTGTGAAGTTCGGGTCGCTTTCCTTCAAAAAGCCTTGCTTGCGTGCATAATCGTTGATGGTACGCGTTACCGCACCGCGCAGACCGGTCAGGTGGCTGCCACCGTCAGGCGTATTGATCGTATTGGCGAACGCAAACACGGATTCGGCGAAACCGTCCGTGTACTGAATGGCAGCCTCGACTTGCGTCGTCTCAACTTCTCGATCCACGTAGACCGGTTCGTGCAAAGACGTCCGCGTCCGGTTCAGATAGCGAACGAAGGACTTGACGCCGCCCTCGAAATAGAAGTTCGTCTCCCGAGGGTTGTCTGGGCGTTCATCGACCAGACGTATATCGACGCCGCGCGTGAGAAATGCCATCTCGCGCAATCGGGTCGCCAGTGTCGCCCACGAGTAATCGAGTATCTCGAATATCGTATCATCGCGCAGGAAAGTCTGGGTGGTGCCCGTGTCGTCCTTTCTGCACTTGCCCACGACTTCCACTTCCGTTACCGGTACGCCACGCTCGAAACGCTGGCGATAGACCTTTCCGTCGCGCTTAACAAGCGTCTCCATCCAGGTGCTCAGTGCATTGACGGCGCTTACGCCCACACCATGCAAACCTCCCGAGACCTTGTAGCCGCCGCCGCCAAATTTCCCGCCAGCGTGTAGCTTGGTCATCACTACCGTCACCGCGGGTAATCCGGTCTGCTTTTGGATATCGACCGGAATACCGGCACCGTTGTCACTGACCGTGATGCTGGAATCTTTATTGATAGTAATGCTGATCTTGTCGCAACGCCCCTGCATAGCCTCATCAATGGCGTTGTCTACCACCTCAAAGACCATATGATGCAACGCCCTGGCATCCGTGCCCCCGATATACATCCCAGGGCGACGCCGGACCGCTTCCAGCCCCTCCAGAACCTGAATCTGATCAGCACCGTAGACGAAGTCTTTCTTCTTGTTGCCGTTCGCCACTAAATCCTCCCTCACATCACTATTCCGGGGCCAACGAAGGTGTTATTGAAGAGAACCGTTGACGCCGCTCTCGCCGAGTGATCCGCCCGCGGCCGCAGCCGAACGCAGAATTCGAGTCCGATAGAATACAAACAACGCAAGCGCCAGGCCACTTCCGATATACGCGTTGACCACGATAGCGATGGCCACGCCGATGGACGGTCCTTGGGTCAGCTGTCGCACGATCAGCGTGATCCCCACAGAGATAACCGTCGTCAACACAATAAACAGTAGCGTGGCAAGGAAGTTTCCGCGCACCACAAAAAAACTCTGCATGACGGCTTTGTGCAAGGGCAAATCATCCAGCACGATGGCCGTAGTCACAAAGTACAAATAAAAGAAGAGAACCAGCACGGTTCCCATATACATAAAGACCAACACCGAACTCAGTGCCGGGCTTACAAACGCCAACAAGGCAGAGCCCATCACCACTGGTAACGCGCCTGCGAACAGAAGCAGCGTCATCACCAGAATGAAAAGCATGACCATTACCCACTGGCGCAGCACATTTCTCAACAACTCACTCGCCGTCGCCGGTTTCGTGCCACTCCCGAGTGGAAGCTGTCTCGCCAGCAAGTTCATATACAGTACGCCGATGAGCAGACCGAATATACTCAATCCCGTGAACAGGCCGACAGCCGCCAATGGCCGGGTGATTTCATACACGGTGCCGGTGGATACCGGTCCGATCGTCGCCAACAGACTCGGCACGTGCAGCAACGTCCCGCTCACCAGTGCATCCATTAGGTTGGTATCCTGGCCCGCCTCGAGCAAGATCTGCGGCGACACCCCTGGCGCAACCGCAGGCATATCCTGCATCGTTGCCGCACGCTCGTAGAAGTGCACAAAGTCCTCGAGAAGCGGTACTACGCTCAGTCGAGGACCGAGCCAAAGCCAGAAATCCAGCAGTACCGGAATGATGATTAGCTCTACCCGCCTGCCTAGAAATCGATAGCCGGCCGACAAACTGTCGATCACGGCTTGCCAACTACCAACCACACTCAATGCGTATACTCTCCTACCATCGTGCCCGCAACCGGGTGATGCAACCCACGTGTCTGGCTTACGTACAACCGCTCCACCCGATGGAATGGAGCTTCGCGGCAATGGAAATATCCCCTGCAGCGACAATGCATTATAGCATAGAAAGGGTGCGAAACGGAATTTGGGAACCGCAATTTTAGAACGCAAGTTCTGCATTCGAACTTGCTTTGATTGCGCAGAAAAATGGCTTACGATATTGACGCCCACATATGTGCTCCGCTAAAATCCAGTGGTTTCGGGAGCGTTCCGATTTGCATCTCGAAATACATTGGCCAGCGCGCAGTTGCACTATTGTTGAGCGTCCTATGACAGACTGTATTTGAGATCCGCGACCTGACTTGGGCCGAACGAATATCGATAGCAGCAACGAACCAGACGTGGAGCGTCGAACAATGACTTCCTTTATTATTGAAGGGGGACACCCGCTTGAAGGCACTATCCGCCCCACAGGCAACAAGAACGCGGCCCTGCCACTGGTTGCCGCCTGCCTTCTCACCGACGAGCCAGTCATCCTGCACAACCTTCCTGCCATTGGCGATGTTCATACCATGCTCAAGATCCTGGCCGGGCTGGGCGTGCAAATTGACCACGATGGCGACACTGTCAAGCTCGATGCGAGCCAGGTACACTCGACGCAACCCGATGTACACCTTTTTAGCCAAATACGCGGTTCCCTCACATTGATGGGACCGCTCCTGGCGCGCCACGGCCACTTCAGCGTGGACACTGCTGCCGGCGGTGACGATATTGGGCGACGCCGCATCGATACACATCTACAGGTGTTTGAAGCACTAGGCGCAACGTTCCTCCACAACGGCAAATTTGAACTACGAGCTAAAGGGCGTCTGCACGGATGTGACATCCTATTGGACGAAGCCTCGGTAACCGCCACTGAGAACGGAGTCATGGCTGCCGCGTTGGCCGACGGCACCACCGTTCTGCGTAATGCGGCCAGCGAGCCGCACGTGCAGGACGTGTGCCATCTGCTTAACTCTATGGGCTGCCATATTGAAGGTATTGGCAGCAATGTGCTCACCATCCACGGGTGCGGCGAATTGGGCGGCGGCGAGTTTCATATCAGTCCGGACTTCATCGAGGTGGGAAGCTACATTGGACTCGGTGCGGTCACACCCGGTGAACTCACCATAGAAGGCGTAGTGCCCGAGCATCTGCGCATGGTGGACATGGTCTTCGTGGATCGCCTGGGCGTTGATATGCGATTGGAGCGCGACCCGAGCGTCAGCGACGGATCCACCTACAGGCTCGTGGTGCCGGGGAAACAGTCATTGCGCATCAAGCCCGACTTCGGCGGGGCGGTTCCCCAAATTGACGATGCGCCGTGGCCGGCCTTTCCTCCCGACCTTATGAGCATAGCATTGGTCACTGCAACGCAGGCGGAGGGCACCGTCATCATCCATGAAAAGATGTACGAAAGCCGTCTTTACTTTGTGGATAAGCTAATCACGATGGGGGCGCAGATCATTTTGTGCGATCCGCACCGCGCCGTGGTCGTTGGTCCGCGCCGGCTGGTTGGACAGCCGGTCACTAGCCCTGACATTCGCGCCGGTATGGCGCTGGTGCTTGCTGCGCTGGCAGCCACCGGAGTGACTACTATTGGCAATGTCCAACAGATTGATCGCGGTTACCAGCAGATCGATGAAAAATTGCGCCGGCTCGGCGCCAAAATTGAGAGAGCAGAATAGGTCGGAATCAACTCGGACTGTCGTGCGCCCAGTCATGCCGCCCACACGCGCCTGTTCCTAACGCTCCTCGGCCACAACCACTAGACTCCAGGAACTAACACCATGCCAGAGATCAGTACCGTCGACATAGCAACTCTACAAAGCGAAGTAGCGCTGCAACGCGAGCAAATCATCACATTCCTGCGCGAACTGGTAGCGATCCCTTCCATGGATTCGCAAATCGGCCCGGTAGGTGAACGTGCTCAGGCGGAAATGCGCAGACTTGGCTTCTCCGATATACGTTTCGACAGCATGGGCAATACCCTAGGCCGCATCGGCAACGGACCGCGCGTACTTCTCTATGACAGCCACATCGACACGGTGGGCATCGGCCACGCGGACGAATGGGAGTGGGATCCGTTCACAGGCAAGATCGAGGATGGCCGTCTTTGGGCGCGCGGCGCCTGTGATGAGAAGGGCAGCACCCCGGGGATGATTTATGGGCTAGCGCTTGCCGAAAAACTGGGGTTACTGGAAGGCTGCACCGCCTACTATTTCGGCAATATGGAAGAATGGTGCGACGGCATTGCCCCGCATGCACTTGTGGAACACGAGGGCCTGCGACCCGACTATGTCGTTATAGGCGAGCCGACAAAGATGCAGGTGTATCGCGGGCACAAGGGACGCGTCGAATTGAAGGTTGTCGCCAGCGGGAAGAGCGCCCATGCGGCCAGCAATCAGTTGGGCGACAACGCAATCTACAAATTGGTGCCCATTATCGACGCGATCAGCCGGCTGGAACCCGCTCTCGGTGATGACGCTTTCCTGGGGCACGGGAAGATCACCGTTACCGACATGCATGTGGAAACGCCCAGCATCAATGCGGTGCCTAATCAGGCCACGATCTATGTGGATCGCAGACTAACATTTGGAGAGTCTGCAGATGGCGCGCTTCAACAAGTACGCGACCTGGTCCCACCGGCGCAACTTGACGCTGGCGAGTTGCGCGTTGAAATGCTTCACTACGCAGATCCGAGTTACACCGGCTTCGTCTTTCCGGTAGAGAAATACTTTCCTGCCTGGGCGCTGGCAGAGGACCATCCATTCGTGCAGGCAGGGCTAGATGCGGCGCGACAGATCGGTCTGCCGGCGCAAACGGCCGGCAAATGGAGCTTCAGCACCAATGGCATCTACTGGGCGGGCAAAGCAGGCATCCCCTCAATTGGTTTCGGTCCTGGCGAGGAAGAGACTGCGCACACGGTACGAGACAGCGTGCTGTTGGACGACGTAGTAAAGGCGACCGAGTTTTATGCCCTTTTGCCGGCACTCGTATCACAGGCCTGAGAATCGCCAATGGAACCGGAACGTCCTGAACGCTCACCGCTCGCCGTCATCGCGATCGGCGGCAACTCGCTCATCAAAGACTCGCACCATCCCGAGGTGAAACATCAATGGGACGCAGTTCGAGAGACCGCGGGCAATATCGCCAATCTGATCCAGTCGGGATGGCGCGCCGTGATCACGCACGGCAATGGACCGCAGGCCGGCTATATCCTTCAGCGGAATGAACTGTCCATTCCCAAGGTCCATACCACGCCCATGGACCTTATCGTGGCGGACACGCAAGGCAGTATTGGCTACATGTTGCAGCAGGCGCTCAGCAACGAATTCTACCAGCGCAAAATGGCGTTGCGTTGTGTCACCTGTGTTACACAAACGCTGGTCGACCGCCACGACACGGCTTTTGCACATCCCACCAAACCCATCGGCGGATTCCTGGACGAGGAAGGCGCGCGCGATTTCGAGGCAGCAGGTTGGTCGGTTGTGGAAGACGCGGGTCGCGGATGGCGACGTGTGATCGCTTCACCGGAGCCGCTCGCTTTCATCGAAGAACAGGCCATACGCGACGCTGTTGCGGCGGGATGGGTGGTCATCGCCGCAGGCGGCGGAGGCATCCCCGTAATACGTAACCGCAAAGGCGAGCTGCGCGGAGTAACTGCCGTCATCGACAAAGATTTGGCCAGCGGATTGCTCGCTGCCCATTTGCAGGCGGACATTTTCCTTATCAGCACCACGGTTGAACAGGTCGCGCTAAACTACGGAAAACCAGACGAACGACCTCTTTCGACCTTGTCCGTCAGCCAAGCCCGTTCGTACATGGGCGAAGGACATTTCGCACCGGGTAGTATGCAACCCAAAATCGAGGCGTGCGTCCGATTTTTGCTTGCTACAGACAACCATGATGCCGCGTGCGTTATTACGTCACCAGACAAACTGGAGATGGCGGCATATGGCAACGCTGGTACCCGCATAATGCGCGATCCCCAAACGGAATTCTAGTGATTCTTGCTCGTCGCTGTGGTGAAAAAATGCACTCTGGTGTACACTATTGCGCGGGATTCGGTCGTAGGCATTCGGGCAACAATGGTTCAAAGGGGCGAGCTTACCCAAGTGGAATCCACCGTCGCCAGTAGCGAACTCAGCGCAGCCCAGCAACCTCGAACCGGGATTTTCTCCGGCCGGCAAGGACGCCGACGCAAAGAAGCACTGCTGGCATACGCATTCCTATTTCCGGCATTTCTAATCGTAGGTCTCTTTGGTATTTTCCCCCTCATTTTCGCTTCGTACCAGAGCACGCTGCGTGGGCTCAATAAGATCAATGGCAATTTTGATGGACTGTTCAATTATGTCAAGGCCATCGATGACTTAGCGTACGTGCTTTTCTTCTGGTTGGCGGCGCTACTAGTGTTCTTGGCCATCCGCACGTTGGTTCGCGCCGACCGCGAAGCAAAGGAGGAGAGACGACCGTTCTGGCTCTGGGCATTGCCCGGTATCGCCATCGGTCTTGGTATCGCCCTGTTCATTCTGTTCATCTTTCGCGTTCTACCGCCGCTCCTGGAAGTTCCCAGCCAGATGCGCGGTCAGGGATCCAATCCGCAGCTATTTCGCCAGCTTGCCTTTGAGGCCTTCCTGGAGCCCCAAGTACAGATTGCCTTGTGGAGTTCCATCGTTGCCTTACTGGCCGGCGTGGCGGCACAGGTGTACATTTCGCACCACATGTCCCCGTCGGATGCATTACATGGATATATGGGCCAGTTTGTCTCGGCAACTGTCATGTTCATCGGCGCCGTGGGACTCACATGGCTGACGTGGTCGTACATCAACGAGGTGTATGCCGACGCGATGGAACAAGGTGAAAGTCTGGACATCTGGACCCAGATGATCACCATTAGTGCTGGCTTTCTTCTGCTGCTCGTCGCATGGTGGCTATGGGGGAGCGCGAGTCATCGCGACTCCAATATAGGGACAGCCATGAGACTGGGCGGGGCAGCCATGTTGCTGGTGGGCGCGTGGGTTCTGATCGGTGAATTGCCGCGCGTCATCGCCGCAGGTGACAGCGCCTGGTGGTACGGTATCTTGGCTACCTTCTATTACGCGGCAGGTACGATACCGTTGCAACTCGGCATTTCGCTGATCTTGGCCACATTCCTGTTCCAGGATGTATGGGGCAAGGCGGGCTTCCGCATCGTCTATTTCTTGCCTTACATCGCGCCCATTGTTGGCACGGCGGCCGTGTTCCGTATCATCTTTTCCAGCCGGCCCACCGCGCCCATCAACGCGCTCATGATCCGGCTCGGCATGAACCCGCAGGCGTGGCTCAACGATCCGGAGGGCATCTTTCAGATGATGCTCGGCAATACCGTGTCTTTGCCTCATTGGGCATCCGGGCCAAGCCTAGCTCTGGTGGTCGTGATCATCTATGGCACCTGGACTTTCATTGGCTTCAACACCGTTATCTTCATGGCCGGGCTGGGGAGTATTCCGCGCGAGTTGTACGAGGCCGCTGCCATTGACGGCGCGGGTCGCTGGCCTCAGTTCCGTCATATCACGTTGCCATTGCTTTCGCCGACGATCTACTTTCTGACGCTGTACTCCGTGATCGGCACCTTCAAGGCATTCAACCACATTTACGTATTGCGTACGGGCGCAGCGCTGGGTACCACGGATACGGCCAGCGTGGTCATCTTTCAGGCTTTCAAGCGCGACACGAGGTTTGGATACGCGTCCGCGCTCGCGATCTTGCTGCTGTTGATCATTTTGGTGTTGACTGCCGTCAACAACCGGCTTGCGAGCAAAAGGGTCTTCTATGGCTAGTAATGTAACGACCTCTCCTGCAGCGGCGAATGCAAGCAGCGAACCCATCGCCGTAAGCACGAGTCAGGAACCGCGGCGCGGCATAGACCTAGGTTCTATTGGCGTATATACCTTCCTAATCGTCGGCGCTATTATTGCCATTGTACCGTTTCTCTACACGCTAAGCGTCTCGTTGATGAACCTAACCGAGGCGACGGGTGGTGCTTGGCTGCCAAATACGCCTCAATGGAGCAACTACGCCAGAGCGTGGAACGATGCCAACTTCTCGCTCTATTTTTGGAACAGCGTGAAGATCACGCTGATTACGCTTGCCGGGCTGCTGGTTTTTTCGACGATGGCTGCCTATGCTTTTGCGTGGATGGAATTCCCGGGGAAAGGAGTGCTTTTTGCGCTCCTGCTATCGACGTTGATGTTGCCCGAAGCCGTCACCTGGGTTCCGAATTTCATAACGGTTTCGTGGCTGGGCAAGATCAGTCCGATTCCGTGGCTCAACAACTGGCCGGCTTTGACCGTACCGTTCATGGCCGGCGCCTTCGGCATATTCTTGCTGCGCCAGTTCTTTCAGCAGATTCCCAGGGAACTGTGGGACTCCGCGCAGATCGACGGCGCGGGGCACGCGCGTTACCTGGTGCGCATCATTGTTCCACTCTCCATGGCGCCTATCATGACTCTGGCGCTTTTCGGCTTCATCGGTTCGTGGAACGCGCTGGCGTGGCCGATGCTGGTCACCTCTACGCCGGACTGGCGGCCGATTTCTTACGGTATGCTTGCCTTTCTGGATGAAGCTGGTGCGCAGTTCCATCTGCAAATGGCGGGGGCCGTCATCACGATGGTGCCCATCTTGATCATCTACTTCTTCACCCAAAAACAGTTCATCGAGGGTATTGCGACTTCGGGTCTGAAGGGGTAGTCGATCATAGAAATTACTGATACGAACCGGCAGACGTTGCGCCTTTCTGTCTTCTGCCGGCGGGTATAAAGCAACGAGTCTAGTTGTGTTTTGCTCTACGAAGAAGAAGTTCCCGTGAGGCCAAAGGCGTTCTCAACTACTACAAATATCCAAAAGCAGCTTCAGCAAGTTATTCGAGGAGACGAACAGCTATGAGCAAGAAGTATATGTGGATGATTGTATTGCTGTCGGCAGTGGCTCTGATCTTGGCCGCCTGCCCAGCCGCTGCGCCGGCGGGTGAAGCACCGGCAGCCGGTGCGTCAGGCGGGCAGGCTGCAACGGAAGCGTCGGCCGAAGAATCGGCCGCGCCAGCTGAAGGCAGCCCCGCACTGGCCACAGAAGGTCCACTGGCAGGCGTCGATCCCACGGGACAGACCATTGTCTGGTGGCACAACCACACCGGAGATCGCGATACGCAGCTCAAGGACCTCATTGCGAAATTCAATGAGAGCAACGAATGGGGCATCACGGTAGACTCTCAGAGCCAAGGTGGTTACGACGAGATTCGTGACAAGATGAATGCCAGCATTGCGGCCGGCGAGGCGCCGGCAGCCTTGCTCGCCGGCTATCAAAACGACGAGGCGTTCTACCAGTTGAACGACGCACTGGTCGATATGAACACCTATGTCAACGATCCGTTCTGGGGACTGACCGATGAGGAAAAAGCGGACTTCTTCTCGGGCTTCTTCGATCAGAGCGTTCACCCCGCCTTCGACAACATGCGGCTGGGTTTCCCGCCCAACCGTTCCGTTGAGGTCCTCTACTACAATCAGACCTGGTTGGAAGAACTTGGCTTTGATGGCCCGCCGACGACGCCCGATCAATTCGTAGAAATGGCGTGCGCGGCTGCCGCGGCTAACGGCGACGGTACCGGTGGCTACATCCTCCGGGATGACGCTTCGGCCCTTGCGGCATGGACGATGGCCTATGGCGGGGATATCCTGAATGAAGAAGGCACAGGCTACAACTATAGCGGCGATGCTACTGTGGCCGCTATGGAGATGCTCAAGGGCATGTACGACGACGGTTGCGCGTTCTTCTTCACCGAAGGTTATCCGAACACGGAGTTCGCCGGCCGCCGCGCAATCTTCACGCAAGGCTCGACTTCCGGTATGCCCTTCTACCAGACCGACATCAACACGGTAGCAGAAGAGCAAGGCCGCGAACCTGACGTTTGGGGCGTAGCCGCCATCCCGCACACGACTGATGAGCCTGTCATGAACGTGTACGGCGGTGACATCATCATGACTCGCACCACACCGGAGCAGGAATTGGCTGCATGGATATTCGTCAAGTGGTTCACATCACCTGAGATCCAGGCCGAATGGGACAAGATCAGCGGTTACTTCCCGACGCGAGCGTCAACCCAGCAGTACTTGGGTGACATCGTTGACCAGCTGCCGCAGTACGCTGAAGCATTGGATCTGCTGCCATACGGCAAGTACGAGCCTCAGCTCATCTCCTATACGCAGGTGCGTGACGACGCTCAGAAGGCCTTCAACGAGATTATGCAGGGCGCTGACGTTCAGGCGACTTTGGACCAGCTAACGCAGGACGCAAACGACGCGCAGGCAGAAGCAATGGCTGAGATGCAATAGCCATCTGGAGCTAGTTGTACAAACGGGGCGACGGCTAG
>JBJYXA010000103.1:0-1598 GCA_046259705.1 Caldilineaceae bacterium | reverse complement strand
ATGTTCTGTTTGTATGTACCACTGTTTGGGCTAGCGCAGGACGCAAGGCACTGCAGCGCGCGGGTCGCTTCTAACCGAATCGCAGACAGCGGAAGCGTTCGAAGTGACGGAATGAACCGTCTTCTTGCGCCTCGCCCCACCGTTCCTTCCAGCGCTCTCTTGCCTGTTCGGGATCTGCGATCTGGCTCTTGTGGCACAGAATCACTTCGACCTTTTCATCGGCAATGTCGGTGATATCGACTTCGACGTTGGCGTCCTCATGGCCAGTGATATAGAGCTGGCTGATTTTGTGCGGCATGTAGCCTTCATCCATCATGTCCGGATAGAACATGGGATTATCTGCAGCCGGGAAGATCGCCTCCAGCGCCACGAGGCCGGCATTACGGTGGTCTGGATGGTTAATGTATCCCTCGCCAACAACATAACGATCCGGATAAGGGCAGATAATCAGTTGGGGACGAATTCGGCGAATCTCGCGCGTCACCTTTTTGCGAAGTTTGGGTGTGGACTTAAGAAATCCATCTTCCTCGCCCATGAACATCACGTTTTTGACGCCGCTTTTCTCTGCCGAATTGCGCTGTTCGATCTTGCGCATGGCAATCAGTTGATTGCGCGTGATCTCCGGGTTGTGATTACCCTTGTCGCCATTAGTCAGAATCATGTAGGTCACTTCAATTCCCTGGCGCGCCATGAGCATGACGGTGCCGGAGCATGTAAAGTCCGGATCATCCGGATGCGCCATAATCACCAGTACGCGTTCCACACCTTCCCAATCCGGGCCGCCAATCTTTGATTCCTCTGCCATCTTTTCTCCTCACATCTACGATGAATTGCCGCACTGTAGCGTCTAGTTGACCGCCCAACTACGATCAATTGAGTACGATCAACGAAACAGTATAGTATTCCCCATTGGAAAAAAGAAACCTCCGCCGAAGCGGAGGTTCCCATACGCAATCTAGCGTGATCAACCCATATCTTGCGCTGCGTATCCTGGGCCTTCGGAGAAGAACAGCGCGTTGAGTTCGGTAGTGTACGCGTACTCTTCCGGCAGATCCTCTTCCGGCAGAATGGCCTCTACCGGGCACTCTGGCACGCAGGCGCCGCAGTCGATGCAAGTGTCAGGGTCGATGTAATACCACGGCCATTCGTCTTCCGGCTGGCCGGGTATGATGCATTCCACCGGACACACTTCCACGCATGCGCCGTCGCGAATGCACAGATCAAAGATTACATGGGTCATTTACGTCCTCCTAGGCTTTGCAGAGCCATATTGTACTGATGCCACTCACCACGGTTCCGTGGCCTTCACGGCCGCGTTGCGCGCCTACTGAAATCGGTTAGCGACATATTGTGATGACACGTGAGATGAAATTGGAAAAGGGCTGCTTGCTACTTAAGAGTACCGGACGCTGCTCGGGATTCGCTATGGATGATATCGAGGTCTATCCGCTATGGAACACTGCATATGACACAGGCTACGCGGTGGACTTCACAGAGTAGCTACCGCTTACTGTTTTGCCCACCCTGGGCTAATCAATATTGAGCCGATTGTACTTGCCTTTGTGGCAAATGTCAATTGTTTTTGTGAAAGAAAACAC
>JBJYXA010000102.1:0-2614 GCA_046259705.1 Caldilineaceae bacterium | reverse complement strand
CTTTCGTGTTATCGTCAAAGAGCGAAATAACGCTGCAAGGGGGTCTGCATGGCACATATCATCGGTTTTGTTTCCCAGAAGGGCGGGGTAGGGAAGAGCACCCTCGCCCGCCTGATCGCCAGGGAGTACGCCGCAAACGGCTGGAACGTCAAGATCGCCGACCTCGATCCGGGGCAGGGAACGTCCTTCAAGTGGCACAACCGCCGCATGACCTCGCAGATCGACCCGGACATCGCCGTCGAGCGCTTCCGCACGGTCGATAAGGCGTTGCCGTTCGCCGATCACTACGACCTGTTTATCTTCGACGGCCCGGCGCACTCCAATGCCGGCACCCTTGCCATTGCCAAGGCTAGCCACCTGTTGGTGCTGCCGACCGGGTTGTCTGTTGACGATATGGAGCCCGCGGTCCTGCTGGCTCATGAGCTGGTAGGGCAGGGGATTCCTCAAGACAAGATCGTCTTCGCTTTCTGCCGTGTCGGGGAAAGCGACACCGAACTCGCAGAAAGCCAGTCCTATGTCGTCAAAGCCGGTTACACGCCGCTGTCCGCGTCCTTGCCGGAGCGGACGGCCTATCGCCGGGCCACTGACGAGGGTAAGGCCCTTTCAGAATGCACGTTCCCGACCCTCAAGAAGAGAGCGGACGATGTAGCCCAGGCGATTATCGACCAGTTAACTGTTGTCACGTCCAACCCGAGCGAGAGGAGTGTTGCCAATGGCTAAACCACCTCCACCCCCCGCAAGAGCGCAGCAGCCTGTTGAGGCACCGGCCAACGCTAACGCGGCTAACGGCAAGGGCGCAGCCCCGGCGCCGGTCGCTGTCGTTCATAACCTCAAGAAGCCCGAGAGCGGCGACCTGAAGCCCCTCAACTTCAAAGTCGATCCGGAGTTTCACCGCCAGTTCAAGTCCTACGCCGCGTCGCACGGCATCAGCATGCTTGAGCTTCTGCGCGAGGGTTTCGAACTCGTTAAGGAGCACAGGGGGAACGTTTAGCGAAATAACGAATTCGTTATTTCCGCAAATCGTTATGCGCGCAGAAAGGGTAGGGGATGACAAAAAAGATCGCTAGCAAGCCGCCTGTAAAGGCTCCACAAAGCGTCCAGTACGACCTTTTCACGACGTTCTTCGGCGACGCCGCGGAGCTTTCCAACACGATCGAGCTTTGGGACGCGATCCCGAAGTACGCGGTCTCTCCGCGCGCCCAGAACGGCCTGCGCAGCGATGAGAACCGCCTCCCGGTCCATGAATACCAGTTCGTTTACGCCACGCGGAAAGACGGCCAGCGCTTCGAGAGCGCGTGCCGCGTCGCGATCCAGCCGGCCTCCATCAAGACCGACGACGGCTACGTCGATTTCTACCCCAGCACCGACGAAGAGCTGGTCGAGGAGGTGATCCGCAAAATCTTCGCCGATCAGCAGTGCGGCCTCCACGATCCCGACAACACCGAGAGCTGGGTCCGGTTCTCTGTCCAGATGGTCCGCAAGGAGCTGAAGGCGCGAGGGAAAACGCGCAGTCTCGATGAGATCAAGCGCTCGATTGACATCCTGTCCAAGACACACGTCTCCCTGTTTCTGGATGACACCGACGATCCCGTCTACTCGGCCCCGATCCTCTCGGACGTGACCCGCGTCACCCGCCAGAAGTATCTGGCCGACACATCCATGACATGGATTGCCCGCCTACCGGCGCTTATTTCCAAGAGTGTCAACGAGTTGACCTACCGCCAGTTCAACTACGGCGTCCTGATGTCGCTGCCCTCCCAGCTTTCCCGCTGGTTGCACAAGCGCCTTTCCCACAACTACACCAACGCCAGCTTCATTGACCCCTATGAAGTGCTGTTCAGCTCCATCCAGCGCGACAGCGGGCTTCTGACCTACGTTCGTACGGCCGCCAACCTGAAAGCGTTAGAGGACGCCTTCGAGGAGCTGAAAGCTGCCAGGGTGCTCATGTCCTGGGAACGTCTCAACGAGCGTCGGGAAGGGCGCAAAATCATCGACGTCAAGTACAGACTCCTTGCCCACAGCGACTTCATCAAGGACGTAAAGGCCGCCAACGCCCGACTGAAAGATTCCCGCTCCAGCCTGCCAGGCGCTTCTGTGGATAAGTTGCTCCCACGTGGTAGGCGGACGGTGCAATAGGTGGTAGGCGGACGGTGCAACACGTGGTAGGCGGACGGTGCAATAGGTGGTAGGTGGACGGTGCAATAGGGATTATTTGCCTGATTACGTTAAATTTTTCGCGCCTCCAGCCCCCTGAAAGTGGTAGGTGGACGGTGCAATAGTCGAAAAATGTGGTAGGTGGACGGTGCAACAGTGGTAGGTGGACGGTGCAATAGCCGAAAAAAGTGGTAGGTAGACGGTGCAATGCAGGCCCAAGTGGTAGGTGGACGGTGCAATGCACTTCTTTTATATTCTTGTTTTTTAAAGTTTTTTTGCCTCTCCGCGCTTCCTTATCCTTTCCTTATATTTATCCTTAGATTCCCTTCTTATCCGCTGTGGATACCTCGGCCCGACCCCTCTAGCCCCTTACCGTCCTCCAAGGCCGCGAGGCGCGCTAACGCGCGCGAAGACCTACCCTCCGCCATCCATGGCTCCGCCCCGCCTACGGCGGCCTTGC
>JBJYXA010000101.1:4647-5816 GCA_046259705.1 Caldilineaceae bacterium | reverse complement strand
CCGCGCGACATGCGCCCATCCGCGGAATACTGGCTCGGCACCGATTCCAACGGGCAGGACATTTTCTGGATGGCCACCTTTGCCGTACGCAATTCGCTGACCATCGCGCTTATCGCCGGCCTGGTGTCGCGACTCATCGCAGTGACGGTGGGTATGGTCGCCGGCTATCTTGGCGGCATGTCGGACAGGATGCTCATGTTTGTGAGCGACAGCCTGCTGGTCATCCCCCTGTTCTTGATGATTGTGATGCTGGCGATGTTGATTCGTGGCCACATGAACGTGGTAAGCTTGGGCCTTCTGTTGGCCATCTTTGGTTGGCCGTGGGATGCGCGCCTGATCCGGTCACAGATACTGAGCTTGCGCGAACAGGAGTTCACCAAGACGGCGATACTGTCCGGCACGGGCACCTTGCGACTCGTGGTCAACGAGTACATGCCCTATTCTACGCCGCTGATTTTCTCCACCCTCATCAACAACATGGCGTGGGCAATCGGTCTGGAAATCACGCTGGCCATCCTCGGCCTGCTGGATACCCAGATGCCTACCCTGGGTACGATGCTCTATTGGGCGATTCAGTATCAGGCAGTGCTGTTGGGCAGATGGTGGTGGGTGCTGACGCCGATCATACTTTCTGTTCTCCTTTTCGTGGCGCTGTACTGGTTGTCGGTTAGCGTCAGCGAATATCTGGATCCCCGCCGCCGAATACAACGTGTGGGGGTTGCGTAAATCACATGGCAGACATCGTCCTGAAAACCGAAGACCTGAAAGCCTTCTATGTGCTTGACGTCTTCGGCAAACAAAAGATCGTCAAAGCCGTCAACGACGTCAACCTGGCCATACGCGAGGATGAAATTTATGGCATCGCCGGCGAGAGCGGCTGCGGCAAGTCCACCTTGCTGCGCGCGCTGGCCGCTGCGGTCGAACCGCCTCTGCGCGTGATGGGTGGGCGCGTGTTGTACAACATAGCGGGTGAGGACGTGGACGTTGCGACCCTCAGTGCCGAGGAGAAGCGCCAGCTCCGTCTGGAGTACATTGCCTACGTGCCGCAGGGTTCCATGAGCGTGCTGAACCCCGTTGCCAGGATCAGGGACACATACCGTGACTTCATCGAAAGCCACATCAGCACACACGAGAAATCAGAGGCCTTTGACCTGGCCCGCGAGCACATC
>JBJYXA010000101.1:0-4547 GCA_046259705.1 Caldilineaceae bacterium | reverse complement strand
CAATACCTGATCAGCTCGCTGCCAAAGTTCGGCGACAAAACGCAACGTGAGAGCGTACCTGGGAGCCCGCCCTCGCTGGCCAGTCTGCCCAGCGGATGTCCATTTCACCCGCGCTGTCCGTTCGTGAAGGATATCTGCCGGCAGGAGATGCCGGGCTACACCTACGTGGAATCTGGTCACCGAGTTGCCTGTTGGTTAGTCGGAGAGGAAGAAGGAGAGCATGGAAAAGCTGCTTGAAGTCGGAAGCCTCACCAAAATGTTCACGCTGGGCAGCGTGCTCTCACGCGACCGGATCACCGCCGTCGACGACATTTCTTTCCATATCCAACCCGCCGAGATTTTCGCCCTGGCCGGCGAAAGCGGCTGTGGCAAGTCTACAACCGCGCGCATCATCCTTGGCTTCGAGCGTGCGACGGACGGTACCATCGTCCACAGCGGCAAGACCGAGACAAAGAACGATAAGGTCTGGTTTAGCGAGGGCATCCAGGCGATCTTTCAGGACCCGTTCGGCACCTTTAACCCATTGCGTACAGTCGACCGCTACTTCTTCGACACCGTCAAGAACTACAAGCTCGCCCGCAACAAGAAAGACGCCATCGCCCGCATCGACGAAAAGCTGCGTCTGGTCGGGTTGACCTATGAAGACCTGGCCGGCAAGTACCCTAGCGAGTTCTCCGGCGGCCAACTACAGCGAGTCTCCATCGCGCGCGCCCTACTCACCGACCCGAAGCTTCTCATCGCGGATGAACCGGTCTCCATGGTCGACGCGTCCCTACGCATGTCCATCGTCAACCTCTTCAAGGAGTTGCGCGATGAAATGGGCGTGAGCGTGCTCTACATCACCCATGATTTGGCCACGGCCTACTATGTGTGCGACCGCATCGCAATCATGTTCCGCGGCGATATCGTCGAGATGGGTACGGTAGAGCAGGTACTGATGTCGCCCAAACACCCGTACACGCAGTTGTTGCGCGCTTCAATTCCAGAGGCTGACCCCAAGCGTCGCTGGCAAGGCGACATCAAGCTCTCCGACACGGAACACGACGAGTACATGCGAAAGGGATGCCGATTCGCAGGCAGATGTCCCATGGCGATGGATATCTGCCGCACTGTAGTGCCGCCCGATGTCATGGTTGACGGTGCACATGTCTGTTGTCATCTGTATACGGAGGAAACCCAAGCCGCATCAGCATGATCGAGCGACGGAGGGATTGAAGGCCCGCAGCGTCGACCAGACCTTGCCGCAAGAAACCGCGTCTATTGGATGCCAACTCAATTATGCCTCCGGGAGATCAGGTCTTCCGGTAGAGTCCAACCACCACTCCAACTTGAAGGAGTCATGGGACCATGCAAGCAACAGAAATGGAAACCGCACCGTATCGAGACGCGACCTTACCCATCGAACAACGAGTCGAAGACCTGCTCGGCCGCATGACGTTGGAGGAAAAGGTCGCCCAGCTCGGCAGTCGCTGGATCTACGAGCTGGCCGACGATAATGGCTTGAATGCAGAATGGGCCCGAAAGCTGATGGGCCATGGGCTAGGACAGGTGACGCGCCTGACCGGCGCCAGTAGCTTGGGCCCGGTGGATAGCGCCAAGCTGGCCAATGAGACGCAGAAATATCTAATCGAAGAGACGCGACTGGGCATCCCGGCCTTGATCCATGATGAGTGTTGCAGCGGTCTTCTTTCCAAGGGAGCGACCAATTTCGCCCAAATCATTGGCATTGCCAGCACCTGGGAACCCGAACTGGTAGAGGCCATGACCCAGGTCATTCGCACGCAGATGCGGGCCGTCGGCATCCACCACGGTCTGGCCCCGGTCATCGACATTGTGCGCGATCCGCGCTGGGGTCGCACTGAGGAAACGTTTGGCGAGGATCCATATCTGACCTCCAGCATGGGCGCCGCGTATATCCGCGGGCTGCAGGGCAAGGACTGGAACGAAGGCGTGATGGCGACGGCAAAGCACTACGTCGGCTATGGCGCTTCACAGGGTGGCCTAAATTGGGCCCCATCGTCGATCCCGCCGCGAGAGTTGCGTGAGGTCTATCTAGCTCCATTCGAGGCGGCGGTGCGCGACGCAAAACTGGCGGCGATCATGCCCGCCTACCACGAGATTGACGGCATACCGTGCAGTAGCTCGCATCATCTGCTCACCGAGATCTTGCGTGACGAATGGGGATTTGAAGGGCTGGTCGTGTCCGACTATATGGCGGTGGTCCAGTTGCAGCTACACCACCTGCTGGCGCAGGACAAGGCCGACGCAGCGCGCCTGTCATTGGAGGCAGGCATGGACCTGGAGCTGCCCAACGTGGACGCCTACGGCCAGATCCTGGTCGATGCCGTGAACGAAGGCAAGGTCGACGAGACGCTCATCGACCGTTCCGTGCGCCGCATGCTCGCGGCGAAGTTTGCCTTCGGCCTGTTCGAAGATCCTTATGTCGACCCAGGTGCAGTAGAAGCCGTATTCGAGACGCCGGAACAGCGTGAGCTTGCTCGCGAAATCGTGCGCAAGTCGTTCGTGCTGCTGAAGAACGATAATGACCTACTACCCCTGTCCAAGTCCGTCGCCTCGATTGCGGTGATCGGCCCCAACGCCGACAACACGCGCAACCTGTTGGGCGACTATTCGTATCCGGCGCATATCGAGACGCTGGTCACGTTGCACGGAATGGGCCTGTCCGAGCACCCGCTGACAGCTTCCATCGAGATCGACCAGGTCCCCAAAGATATGCTCAGCGTGCTCGATGGCATTCGGCAAGCGGTTTCTCCGCAAACGATGGTTCACTATGCGAAAGGCTGTGACCTCAATTCGGAGGATACACAGGGCTTCGAAGAGGCGGTTGACGCGGCGCGCCGCTCCGACGTTGCGATTGTGGTGGTCGGCGACAAGGCAGGTTTGATTCCGGACTGCACGTCTGGCGAGTTCCGCGACAGTGCGCATTTGACATTGCCTGGCGTCCAGGCGGAACTGGTCGAGGCCGTGCTGGCAACGGGGACGCCGGTGGTGCTGTTGCTGATAACAGGCCGTCCCTACGCGGTACCGGAACTGGTGGACCGAGCGCCGGCCGTGGTCGAGGCATGGCTGCCGGGCGCAGAGGGCGCCATGGCCTTGGCGGAGCTGCTGTTTGGCGATATCAATCCAAGCGGTAAGCTGCCCATTACTTTCCCGAGGCACGTGGGCCAGGTCCCCATCTACTACGGTCACCGGCCGTCAGGCGCACGCTCGTTCTTCTATGGCCCCTACGCCGACGAAAGCAACGAGCCGCTGTTCCCCTTCGGCTATGGATTGAGCTACACTACTTTTGAATTCGAGAACCTGTCTGTGACGCCGGACGCGGTCGCCGCGGACGGCACTGTGACTATCACGGCGGATGTGGTGAATTCAGGTAAGCGAGCTGGGGACGAGGTGGTGCAGTTGTACACGCGCACAGACGGCGCCAGTGTAACGCGGCCCGTGCAGGAGTTGCGCGGCTTCCAGCGGGTTTCCCTGCAACCGGGCGAGCGCAAGCGCGTGGCATTTACCGTAGCGGCGGCGCAGCTTGCCTACTATGACGGTGACATGCAGCTCGTCGTCGAGCCGGCCGAGGTGCAGGTGATGGTCGGCAACTCGTCTCAGTCCTTGCCGCTCAAGGGCAAGTTCACGCTGACCGGCGATGTGCACGTGCTGAAACAGCGCACGCACTACTTCTGTCAAGTGGTGGCGATGTAGCATCGAGCCGTCAATTGACCGAATCCCGGCCCAATGCGATAGTAGTAGCAACGGGCGCCGCACGGCCAATTCTGGCCGCGGCGCGCTTGGATACGTCACCAGCACGTGCGACGGGCATGGCTGTGCGCATATGTACCGGGCATCAACCGGCAAGCGAGCGAATATGACCACATATGATTTTGATTTGCCTGATGATTTTGATATGCCGGATGATATGGAAGACGATCCTGACTTCGAGGTGTACAGTCTAGAGGAACTCGAGGAGTTAGCCTACGCGCGCAGGAGAGACGAAGAGGCTGATGGCCTGGTTGACGATATCTATGGCGACGGCTCGACGACGAATCCTCAACTCGCATGGGAGGAGGGACTCGTCTACGATCCGCCATCGGATCCGCCGGTCCTGGCCAGCGACAACTCGCAAGGCGTGGAGGTCGCAGCCGGATTCGCATCCAGCATGGAAGAGGCCAATCCGGACGTTGAGGACCTGCCTGCTCGAGTCGACAACCAGGACTTGGACCTAAAGGAAGACATCGAGACAGTGCTTCGCGACAACAGCGAAACGGCCGATTTGGACAATATCCATGTTGCAGTAAGAAATGGCGTTGTGAGGCTGCGCGGCACGGTCCCGCTAGAAGAAGATATCAGCATCGTCGAACGCATTGTGAGCGACCTAGACGGTGTCGTGTCTATCACAAACAGACTCCGGCAGTCCGAAAGCGCTTAGCCACACCCCGGGAAGGGTGAATTCGAAGGTCACGGCTCCGGGCGTCCCAAAGGTCGCAGTAGTCAACGCCTCCTGACGCGACGAGCGAAAGCTCATTTCGCCGTCGCCT
>JBJYXA010000100.1:0-3662 GCA_046259705.1 Caldilineaceae bacterium | reverse complement strand
GCTACGGGGCGCGCAGCATGTTCCAGACGTACTCGGAAGCGGTTCGCATGATCGCTCCAACGTCTTGGGCTCTGCTGCGGTCGAACGTTGTCGCGCAACGCACCTCGCTTGCTTGGTGAGTGTGATAGGGGCGAAGGATCGCCCCTCCACATGAATGAGGAACCCTAATGCCCGAAGCACTTTACAAGCCACACGGCATGTCGCATTTCCGGCGTATTTCGCTGAAGGAAGCGCAGGCCCTGGAAGCTGCCGGTAAAGCCTACCGACCCTCGGCACATCAACCGGGTGTCTATTACGGTACAGCGATGGTGCCAGAGAATTTGGATGCCGTAACGGATGAAGAGCCGCCACCAGCCAAGGAGCAGCCGGTCAAGGAGCAAGTTTACGAGACCCGCGCGATGGAGGCGAAGCCCCGCACCGGTAAGCGTCGGACATTGAAGAATCAATGACCGATCAAGCCCTCCAGATCGTCGATTCCCGCGGCCGTCCGATCGTCGCGCAGAAGTCGTTTGACTGCGACAACGTCGAGGGTAGCTGGCGCGGTCCGTTTACGTTCATCGGCGAGCTGGGCGGTCGTTATGAGCTGACCCCTTGGGAAGACGGCTGGCAACGCAACCTGTCCCCATGGCTCCAGCGCACTTGCGGCGCGGTCTACGCGTGCAAGAATGTGCAGGCACAGGCTATCGCCACCATGCCTGCGTATCATCAGCGGAAACTGGAGAACGGTGGGCTGGAGACGATTACGACGTCTCCGCTATCGCGCATCCTGCGCAATCCGAACGAGTACCAGACATCGTCGGACTTCTTCCTGAATCTGCTGTTCGAACTGCTGAGCTACGGCAATGCCTATGCCCTAGTCTTCCGCGACGGGGCGGAGCGCATCGAGTCGATCCATTTGGTACCCTCGAACAGCACGCAAGCCTACATCACGCCTGAGGGCGCAATCTTCTACGGTGTGGGCACCAACCCGATCCTTGGTGAACTGCAGGCGCTGATCCCGGCACGCGACGTGTTGCACCTACGGCTGCACACCCCGCGGCATCCGCTGATCGGTGTCAGCCCGATCGAGTTCGCCACGATGGCAATTCAGATCAACACCGCGATTGGTAGTAATCAAGCGGCGTTCTTCTCGAACATGAGCCGACCAAGCGGTGTATTGACCACGGATGAGAAGCTGACCAAGGAGCAGATGGATGCGCTGCGGAAAGCCTGGTACGAGAAGAGCCGCGGACTGGCGGCGGGCGAGGTGCCGGTGCTCAGTTGGGGGCTGAAGTGGAACCCGATGACGATCTCCAGCCAGGATTCCCAGCTGATCGAGGCGTACCGGATGTCCATCGAGGACATCGCTCGCGTCTACCGCGTCCCGCTGGCCCTGATCGGCGACTACACGAAGGCGACCTACAACAACGTCGAGCAGCTCATTAACCAGTGGCTTTCGACCGGGCTCGGCTTCTTGATGACGCATATCGAGCAGGCGTTTGGACGTCTGTTCCGCCTTCCGCCAAACGAGATGATGGACTTCGATACTGAAGCTCTGCTTCGGACCGACTTTGAAGGACGAATCAAATCTCTCGGCAACGCGATCACTACTGGGCTCATGTCCCCGAATGAGGCGCGGCGACGTGAGCGATTGCCCGCTGTCGAGTTTGGTGAGGAGCCAAGGGTTCAGCAGCAGGTCGTGCCACTGTCGCAGGTCGGGAAGATGCCGGAAGCGCCACCAGCTCCTTCCGCGCCTGAGTCAGCACCGCCTGCCAAGTCATCCGAAGAAGACACACAGCGGCACTTTTTGGTGGAAGCTCAAAAGAACGCTAGCGCCAAGGCCGCGCTACTGCACAGCATGGGACTTGCAGCATGAGCGACTTCGATACTCGGCATCTGGTCCAAGCGACGGGAGAGATCCTCCGCGAGCAGCGTGAGCAGATCAACACCGATTTGTGGTCTTTGAAAGAGCAGATCCTTGAGCTGAAAGATCTCCACGGCAAGGAGTTCGAGAAAACCCGTAGCGATTTGCTAGCTCGTATTGACGACCTGAACCACCGCTACGAAGCGCTAAGCGCTAAGCTCCGCGCCGTGCCCGAGGACCGGGGTGAGGAAATCGCCGAGCTACGTGGAAGGCTTCTGCAGTTGGAGCGCACACCTGGCCCGCCCGGTAAAGACGGTGTCTCGCCCGATGTTGAGGACGTAGCGAACGTCATCGTCCTGCGACATGCTGACCGCCTCCGTGGTGAACAAGGCCCGGTAGGTGCCCAGGGAGCAGTCGGTGATACTGGCGCTCCCGGCAAGGACGCTGACCCTGACATGGTTGCGGACAGGTTGTTTGAGCGTCATGGTGCTGATCTCCGCGGTGAGCCTGGTCAATCTGTCTCCCGTGACGAGGTGGTCGCTGAGCTGAAGCAGGACCAGCAATTTCTGACTATCATCCGTGGCGAACGTGGCCCCGTGGGCGAGCGCGGCCCTGAAGGTCCCACCCCCGATGTTGCCTCCTTAATCGAAGCCTCGATGGCGGAGCTTCGTCAGCGCGAGATGTCTGAAATCAAAGCCGTGTTTGCCCGCTATGCCTGACGACCCCACAACCCCCGGCGGTCTGCTCGCCGAAGAAATCGCGAAGCTCACCACGCGTCGGATCGAGCAGGCGGTTGCAAAGATTGAGCCGCCGGCGGGCAAAGATGGGCTCGGCTTTGACATTAAGACTTATGCCAAGGGGCAGGTCTATCGCGAGGGTGAGTACATCACTACAGCTTGGGGCAAGATCTACGTTGCCGTGCGCGACACCGCGGATGTTCCGCGTAAGTCCGATGCGTGGAAGCGCGTAGGTCATTGGGGGCTAGAGTTTATTGGTCTGAAGCCGGAGGACACCACCACGCTGGAGTGCGGTGACCTCTACATCGACGGTGGCAGCCTGTTCGGCGTGCTTCCCGATGGGCGCGTCAAGATGATCGTGCAGCGGGGCAAGGAGGGCAAGCAAGGTCCTGCGGGCAAGGACGGTAAAGATGGGCGCCACGGGGCGAGCTTCATTGCTGCCGTAGAGATTGAAAAAGGTATCCGCCTTCGCAGCGATGACGGAACCGACATCGACGTGCTTCTTCCAGGGTTGTACAAGAAGCTCTATGGCACTGTCGAAGAACTGGCACGAGAAACTACTAATGCTACGTTAAAGGCATTTTTCGAGGCAAATGATGCGACGGCTATGTCCAAGGCACGCGGTAAAGGCACGCGCGGGTTAGTCCTTCCTCCATCGGACGGGCGATTCTACGCTATGCGCAACAATGCGTGGGTAGATGTGACCGATTATCTGGGCAATATAGCTTAGGTCTCTGAGAGAGCTATCTCATGAAAGTAACTACCCGCGGCCTTGAAATTCGGCTCCAGCAGCTTAGCAAGCCGGTCCTTGTAGACACGGTAGTTAGCATTACTAATGAGAACCCGCCCACAGTGACGCCTGTGAATATCACGAATTACGCCTTAGGCGATATCGTGATGATTGACAAAACGGGGTTCGATGAAATTGATGGGATGTATTTCCCGATCAGCAACATCACGGATACAACGTTTGAGTTGGATTGCGCAGATACTAGCGCACAAGCAGCAGCTTCTACCCAAGGGGTGCTTAAGGTCTTCAAGCCTGCCAATATGGCGAAATGGTGCTTGACCAGCTATAGCTA
>JBJYXA010000099.1:0-1599 GCA_046259705.1 Caldilineaceae bacterium | reverse complement strand
CGACGCCATCCGAGTTCATGCCGATCCAGTTCTCCAGCACCGAGACGCTGCCGCTGTTGTAGACCTGCACACCATGAAGCTCGTTGATGATGATCTGGTTACCCCGAATCTCGATCGCATCCGATCCGCCCTCGACGCTGATACCGACACCGTTCTTTTGAACCCAATCGTTGCAAAAGGAGCCGCCGCAAAATTCCCTAGTAAGACTGTAAGCGGATCCGCCTATGATGTTCTGTTGAACCCAGTTGTAATGCGCCGAGCCAAAAGTACCGGCCTCTGGGAAATCGGTACCGATTCTCAAGTTGATGCCGTAGTCGTCAGAATAGAGCCAATTACCCCCTGCTGGGCCGCCAATGACATTGTAGCTGGCCCTATTTGTCAGCAGGATTCCGTCGCTGTTCCCACTGAAAGAATTTCGCGAGATGAGGTTGTGGCTGGCCGTTGGATGTGAGAGCTGGAGACCAAGCGCATTCGTCTCTAAGGTGTTATCGACGACCCAGTTGTAGCCCAGTCCGGCGCCAATAAGGATGCCAACATAATTCCCTCGTCTGGTCAAGTCAGGGAAGCGAGGGTAGTTGGTGCCCCCGATCGAGTTACCAGCGATATAGTTGGAGCCCACCCGGACGGGCATATTCGCCGACGACGCATGATAGTCATCGCCGATTTCGACGCCACGCGAGCAGCCACCAACGAAGTTGTACTTGACCACATTTCGTTCGCCTCGAATCAAGAGTCCTTGACCCGCAAACAAATCGTAATGCGATTCGCATAGGATATGGTTCGAGACAATCCAATTGTCGCTCGACGTCGAATCGATCTGTATGCCAGCACCTTCGAAATTGCTCATGTACAGCCCGGAGATCACGCTCCCGTTGCTGCTGTGGATGCGAAACAACGGATCAGGTGATACTACCGAACGACTGACCTCTGGAATCCAGTCGAATGCCGACGCATGTTGGGGGTTGCCGATGATAACAACCTGGTCGGTGATCTCGACAGTACCGTGGTCGAGCAAGTACTCGTCCCAGTAGTCGTCGCAGAACTCGTCACCGCACCAAGCATCCGGCTCGATGAATTCGATGTAATCCAGCCCTGGCCTGCCATTAGCCTCGGCTACAGCCCAATACAAGGTTCCCTCGACATCCGGTCCGCCTTGCTTCTGATCGACGTAATATACCTCTGCCTGCAACGCAGGTAGGCACGATACCAGCGCCAAGAATGCCATGGATCTGTACATTTTCCCCTCCTTTGCGACGATGGAGCACTGTGCAAGTGTGGTACGCGAATTCGACATTTGGGCTTCCGCGTCGTTTTCGTGCTGCCATGCCAGTTCGCGCCCGAACGGATGCGCCCAGCAAGCGAGCCGAAGCACGACGCATAGGCCTTCGCACAGAACCTGTCCAACCACGACGGGAGTGCAGGCCAGCGCGACCGTCGACCGGCAGTGATACCAAGAAGAACTTTAGCCTGAGTAGGAGATGCTCGCTACACCGCTAAACGCGCCAAACCTGGCTGAGGTCAGGTAAGTGTTTGTGCTCAAGCCCTCGGGCTGGCCGCGGGAGGGTTAGCCGCGGCACATCGCCCACTCCGCCGCATCGC
>JBJYXA010000098.1:0-15379 GCA_046259705.1 Caldilineaceae bacterium | reverse complement strand
GGCGGTCCGATGGCGGCGTTCGAAGAAAATCCGAACATCACGGCCGAAGATATGGCGCGCCTCTCGGAATTGATGGGAGCGAATCAACCGTTACACGTCCAGTATTGGAATTGGATCAGCAGGGTAGTCGTGGGCGATTGGGGCTACAGCAAGGTCACCTATGAACCTGTGATGAAAATGATCCTAGATCGTCTGCCGGCGACGCTGCAGTTGATGTCGGTGGCATTCGTGGTGACGCTGCTGATCGCGATACCGATTGGTATTTTGTCGGCGCTCAAGCAGTATTCGCTTTTTGACCATGTGTCAACTTTCTTTGCATTTGTTGGGCAGTCGATCCCTGTCTTTTGGTTCGGACTTTTGCTGATCATCATCTTCAACATGCTGTTGAAGAATCCCGTGAGCCCAACCGACGGTTTTGCGTTCTCTCATTTCACGCATTGCTCGGATTGCGCGCCATTGTTACCAGGTGGCGGGCGCACGCCCTACACGTTGAATGATCCGACCCTGTGGGACCGAATCAAGCACATGATCCTGCCGGTGATGACGCTGGCGCTGTTCGGCGCGGGGACATATACGCGCTACATGCGGGGGCAGATGCTGGAAGTAATCCACCTGGACTATATTCGCACGGCGCGGGCTAAGGGCTTGAAGGAAAGCGCCGTCGTCTCTAAGCATGCCATCAAGAACGCTATTACGCCGGTGATCACAGTGATCGCACTGCAGTTGCCGCTCCTGTTTGGCGGCGCGCTCTTCACGGAAACGATCTTTTCTTGGCCTGGGATGGGACGACTTTTCTACTACCACGCGCAGCGGGTCGATTATCCGGTGCTGATGGGGATTGTGATGATCAACGCGGTGCTGATTATTTCATTCAATTTGATTGCGGATATTACGTATGCGTTCCTGGACCCGCGGGTCCAGTATGAGTAGTTCTACGTTAGGCCAGATTTAGGGTGAAGGTGGTATGGCTACGACGACCGTCGATCAACTGAACCAACTGAACTTGCAGGCTCCCTCGTCGACGAAAGAGCGGTCGATGCGGAGCATGTACTGGAACCAGTTTCGCCGGCACAAGATGGCGGTAGCGGCGTCGATCGTGCTGGCTGTGCTAATACTGGGCTCGATCTTTGTGCCGATGTTCAGTCCGTATCCGGCCGTGCTTGGCGAATCGTTCCGCGAGCAGCGCGAGTTGATGAAGCAGAAGGATATGCCACCTAGCGTTGGACATCCAATGGGTACCGATCCGCTTGGTCGCGACATCCTGACTCGGTTGTTTTATGGTGGGCGCTTTTCGTTGAGTATCGGTCTATTGGCGACGGTGATGGGTATCTTGATTGGCACACTCATAGGCGCGTTGGCCGGATACTATGGTGGATGGTTGGACAATGTGCTTATGCGTTTCACCGACATGTTCATAGCGTTGCCGCGCATCTTTATGCTGATCATCATGTCGTTGCTAATCCGCGAGATCGACGCGCCATTATTCACCGCGTTCGGCAACGCGGGCGGCATTATCATCATTTTAGGTATCTTGTCGTGGACAAGCGTGGCGCGGGTGGTGCGCGGCCAGTTCCTCGGGCTAAAGAACAAGGAGTTCGTCGAAGCGGCGCGTACACTGGGCGTCGGCAACATGCGCATCGTGTTCCGACATGTGCTGCCAAATACGTCGACGCCGATTATAGTCGCGGCGACCCTGCTGGTGGGCGCTACCATCATATCGGAGTCGGGCCTCAGCTTTTTGGGTTTTGGCGTGGTCGTACCGACGCCAACCTGGGGCAACATGCTCAACTCGGCACAAAGCGAAATGCTGAATGGCCACTGGTGGATGGCCGTATTTCCCGGCCTGATGATATTCCTAACCGTGATCGCCGTGAACTACATCGGTGAGGGACTGCGCGACGCTCTGGACCCACGCAAGATCAGTTGATCCAAGTCATCCGTACCGATTCCCTCGGCATGATTGACTGGCGCCAAGCTTGTTCGGCAGGCTGACTCTGGTATGCGGTTGCCGCGTACTGATCGGGCGCCCAACGTTCGATACAACGGACAAGCGCAAGTGAAGATACTGGAATTGAGGAACTGGTGACAACGTCTGAAGCGGAAGCCCTAAAGACTCGCGTGCAGGAGTATGTCGACGCGAACGCTGCACGCCTTATCGAGATTAGCCACACCATCCACGCACACCCTGAGATTGCATTCGAAGAATACGAATCTATGGCGCTTCTGTCCGGCGCGATAGAAGAGGCGGGTTTCGACGTAACGCGTGGCGTTGCCGGTTTGGACACCGCCTTCGTTGCGGCGGCGGCTTGCGGCCGGCCTGGCCCCGCCATCGCCTTCCTTTCCGAATACGATGCATTGCCTGCCATCGGCCATGCTTGCGGCCACAACATTATCGCTACCGCAGGACTCGGTGCGGCGCTCGCCACATATTCTGTGCGCAACGAATTGGCGGGCGAGCTATACCTGATCGGGACGCCGGCGGAAGAAGGCGGGGGTGGCAAGGTGATCATGGTGGAGCGGGGTGTTTTTGACGGTCTCGACGCGGCTATGATGATTCATCCTGGAACCAAGGCGATGGTAGCCCGCGGTTCCATTGCTTCCAACTCGCTTGAATTCGAGTTTTTCGGTACCCCTTCGCATGCAGCGGCCGCACCGGATATGGGCGTCAACGCATTGGACGCCTGTATCCAGACCTTTAACAATATTAACGCGTTGCGCCAGCATCTGACTCCGGACGTTCGCATCCACGGCATCATCACACATGGCGGCGACGCGGTTAACGTCGTTCCTGCCTACACGTCGGCGAAATTCAGCGTCCGCGCGGCTGATTCGGACACATCCTTTGAGGTCGTGGACAAGGTAATTCGCTGCGCCCAGGCGGGCGCTCTGGCCGCCGGCGCCGAGTTCAGATACAAGCACAAGATGCACTACGCCAACCGCATCCCGAATCCAACCATGGCGAACCTATTCGCCGACAACATCCGTGGATTGGGCGAAAATGTAGTGGAACCTTTGCCCAACGAGCGAATGGGCTCCTCCGATATGGGCAACGTGAGTCAAACCGTTCCATCCATTCATCCCTACGTGGTAATCGCAGATCCAGACGTTCGCGGCCACACGCCGGAATTTGCTGATGCGGCGGCCAGCGAACGGGGTGATGCGGCTCTCTTGCGCGCGGCAAAGGCGATGGCCATGACTGCCGTCGATCTGTTGGCGCAGCCCGAGCTACTAGAGCAGGCCAAGGCAGAATTCGAGGAGTCTGTAAACTCCAACGCTGCGTGGCGCAAGAAACGGTTCAGCTCGTAGAAGGGGATGTTGCCGTGCAATCGGCGCCGAAGCTAACCAGGGCCTGCTCGTCGCCATCCGCTACGGTTCATGACTGAGGCGCAGCCATATTGCTAAGTGGACTGAGTCTTTAAAAATTGGAGTTGCAAGCGCAATGCGCGTATGCTATACTTTACGCACGTTGCACCCCTAGTTGGGCTTAGCCAAACTGTTCAAAAACCCTATATGTTCCATTCTTTGTTGTTCGCCCAGAGGAGTAAAAACTAAATGGCAAGCGTAACGTTCGACCATGTCTACAAGAGGTTTGGTGACGTTGTAGCTGTCAACGATCTCACCATCGAAGTAGAAGATAAGGAGTTTCTGGTCTTCGTCGGTCCATCTGGATGTGGCAAGACTACGAGTCTTCGTCTGTTAGCCGGTCTGGAAGAAATCACCGAGGGCAACATCATGATTGGTGATCGCGTCGTGAACGACGTGCCGCCTAAGGATCGTGATATTGCCATGGTGTTCCAGAGCTACGCTCTCTATCCGCACATGAGCGTGTACGACAACATGGCGTTCGGTCTGAAGCTGCGCAAGACGCCGAAGGCCGACATTGATCGTCGTGTGAAGGAAGCCGCGGGAATTCTCGATATTGAGCATCTGCTCGATCGTAAGCCCAAGCAGCTATCGGGTGGTCAGCGCCAGCGCGTGGCTGTGGGCCGTGCGATCGTGCGTGAGCCGGCTGTGTTCCTTTTCGACGAGCCGCTCTCCAACCTGGATGCCAAGCTACGTGTTCAGACTCGTTCGCAGCTCACCCGCCTGCACCAGCGGCTGGCGACCACGTTCATCTACGTGACGCATGACCAGGTGGAAGCCATGACTATGGCCAGCCGCATTGCGGTCATGAAGGATGGCATCCTCCAGCAGATCGACACGCCGCAACACCTGTATGACCATCCGCAGAACGTCTTCGTCGCCGGTTTCATCGGCAGCCCGAGCATGAACTTCTTCGATGCCACGCTCGTCGAAAGCGACGGCAAGCTTGAGATCAATGCGGGCGGTTTCCGACTTGAGGTGCCGACGGAGAAGGCAACTGAATGGCGACAGCATGCAGGCAAAGAGGTGGTGTTTGGCATTCGTCCTGAGGACATCCATGCGAAACCGTACGTGGCGCCGGGTATCCTGGAAGCGGACTTGAGTGCAGCAGTCGACGTAAGCGAGTTGATGGGCAACGAGATCGTGCTGTATCTATTGACAGGCGACCAGAAGTCGTTCATCGCCCGCGTGGATCCTCGCGTTGACGCGCAGCCGGGCGACACGCTGGACCTGGCCGTCAACATGCAGAATGCCCACATCTTTGACCCGAAGACCGAGGTCACTCTGGCCGGGTAAGGGTCAACCTGCGCACGAGAGCGTGCGCTGTTTCATTGCGATTCAACGCCGGTTCAGCATATGCTGGACCGGCGTTTGTTTTGGTTGATTTTGTTCTATTGTGTGCGTCCCAGATAGAATACTAGGTGGTGCGCCGAGGGTGCGGTTGACGTGCTCCCGCGACACAGAACTGTGCTGAGGCAAGTGATTCTCGGCAACCATTTGAAAGACTAGCCGAATAGGGGTATTCCTATGTCTGTTTTCACTGAATTCTCTTTGATGGAAGACCTGCATAAGCCAGGTGGTAAGGTTGTACTGCTTGTGATGGATGGTTTGGGCGGGTTGCCTATGGAGCCAGACGGTCTGACAGAACTGGAGACGGCGAATACACCGAACCTAGACCGTATGGCCGCGCAGGGAACGACGGGGCTTTCCGTGCCGATCCGAATGGGCATCGAACCAGGTAGCGGCCCGGCTCATCTGAGCCTCTTCAGCTATGACCCTGTCCGTTACGAAATCGGGCGCGGCGTGCTGGAGGCGTTGGGGATCGGGTTTGAGTTGCTGCCCACCGATCTCGCCGCTCGAGGCAACTTCGCCTCGGCAGCCGCCGACGGCACCATTACGGACCGGCGCGCAGGACGTATCAGCACGGACGAGTGTATTCGCTTGTGTGCGAAGCTGCAGGACGCCACGGGCGACATTCTGCCTGGTTACGAGGTCTTTGTGAAGCCGGTCAAGGAACATCGCTTTGTGTTGGTCATTCGCGGTCAAGGGCTGGGCGGTGAACTCTCTGAAACGGATCCGCTGGTGACGGGCAAGAAGCCTCTAGCTGTAGAAGATTCCAGTGGCACCGCCGAGGGCGCTGCTACTGCCGAACTGGTCAACAAGTGGGTTGGCGCAGCGCGTGCAGCACTGGCCGATGAAGAGCGCGCCAATAGCCTTAACCTGCGCGGCCTGGCCAGAGACCCCGGTTTGCCGCGCTTCCCCGACGTGTATGGTGTACGCGCTGCGGCGATCGCCGTCTACCCGATGTACAAGGGTGTGGCCAGCCTGGTTGGTATGGACGTAATCAAGTTCGACGGGGAGCGCCCCAATCACGAAATCGATGCTCTAGAACGAGTGTGGGACGACTACGATTTCTTCTTTGTACACATCAAGAAGACAGACAGTTACGGGGAAGACGGTAATTTTGACGCCAAGGTACACGAAATTGAGGCGGTCGACGCCGTGATTCCGCGCCTGCTTGCGCTAGAGCCTGGCGCCGTACTGGTGACCGGTGATCACAGTACGCCGGCCAAGCTGCGAAGCCATAGCTGGCATCCCGTCCCGACCATCTTGTGGAGTCCCACTGCGATGCCGGATCAGGTGCAGATTTATGGTGAGAGGGCGTGTGCCAGCGGACATATGGGCATCTTCCATGCCACGAATATGATGCCCATGGCTATGGCGCATGCCGGTCGCCTGACACGGTTTGGCGCCTAGCCCAAGTCTGGCATAGTAACGGACCGGCTGCGGTCGGTCCTATTGCACACTTGCACCTAGCAGAAACAACAAAGCACCAGGATGAATCGCCTGGTGCTTTTCTTTTCTGACTTTGCAGCTGTCAAGTACGTTCGCTGTGTTAGGCTTTCTCGTCGCCCTCTGCAGCGGTCTGCGCCAGCTCTTCCTGGCCGCTACCATTGCTTCGGATCAGGCTCTTGTCCTGATACTTTCTGCCTTCTTCAATCAGCATGACCGGAATCCCATTACGAATCGGATATTTGTATCCGTTACGCGGATTGAGCAAGAACTTCCCGTCGTCGACGAGCTCTAGCGACCCCTTGTCCTCTGGGCAAACCAGGATCTTCAGCAGCTCTTCGCTTACCTCACCGCCTAATGGCGCTTCATCCAGAGACGTGATCGGCTCCGAAGGAAGCACACCGCCTCCTCTGGAAGCCATGTCGAATTCAGGCGGTGATGTAACTTTCCTAACGATATAGACGATTCCGCCCACCATGCCGGCAAGCAGGATAAGCTTAAAAAGTCTCTTCATGGTCTTTCCCCCTAAGCAACAGCGTTCTGTCCGGACCGGCGTCTGCGGTCACTTTCCGTTATCTTAGCATAGCCGCGCATGGCAGGCAATGTTTTTGCGTTTCTTAGCGAAGATCATTTCCCGTCCCCAACTTGTCCTCGGTACATGTCAGCGGCGAATCTGTGTGCACGATCATGCCCGATTGCGGTAAAGATTTGGATTGACAACATTGGCCATCCGCGCTTCGTTGAGCGCGCCGCCCAGAAAACGGTTCACGGCCTCTATTTGCGGCTCAGGATTCCCAAGCATCTCGTTGTAGTCAACGTCCAGTACAGAGAAATTGGGTTGCCCCTTCAGCCACGACTCCACCGTGGCCAGATGCTTGCGGAACAGCCTAGCCATCTCTTCATCCGAGATACCAGCGATCTGTTCGTCCTCAGCTGGATCGGACTTCTCTCCGCGGCGTGCGAGCATCTTCTGTTGGGAAGCGAGTACTTCGTCCAGACTTCGACACATAAAGAGGACCTTATACTCGTTTTCCGGAGGTAGATGCTCGAGCAGGGCCGAGATCACTTTGACCACCTGGCCGCGCGCATCCTTAACCCACGCGGTGTCGCCCTTATCGAGCTGCTTCACTCGCTCGTATTCATAGTAGCCTTCCGGATTGTCTGCGTCTGGCGTACGGAGGTTGTCAACGAAGACTTTGAGTCCTCCTGCCTCGAGCATCTTCATCATCATCGATGTGCCTGAACGCGGAAGTCCGGATACAATAATCACGGGCTTCGCGCTCTGTGCTGGTGAGTTGCCGCCAAACAGTCTTCCCAGAAAGCTCATACTCAATCCTATCATTTTAGCGCGTATGCTACACTAGCAGCGCCAGGTTGCACGCGCTCGGTTATTCGGCCTCTGTTTCCTCTTCGCCCGACTTCCCATCATTCCATGTGGTGACGAGAAGCGCCTCCGCCATGTCGTACGCCAGCGCGTGATGCTCGCCATCAATCTCCACGAGCAGCGGTCCGTCGAACGGTGATTTCTCCAGTATACGAATCTTAGCGTTTGGATAGATGCCAAGTGAACCAAGATACCGTAACCGCGCCTCGTCCTGAGTAAGGACGCGAGTAAGGCGGTACACGACATTGGATTTCGCACTGCTGAGGGGAAGACCGGTCACATCTTCCACCTTGCCCTTTTTGGAGGGGATGGGGTCTCCGTGCGGATCGACGAGCGGGTTGCCCAGTACCGTGGACATGGCATCTTCGAGCGCCTCGCTAATGACATGCTCGAGTCGTTCCGCCTCGGCGTGGACCTGGTCCCATGGCAGGCTGAGTTCTTTGTGTAAGTAGAGTTCCAGCAGCCTGTGGTGCCGCAACACCTCCAGCGCCACGCGCTCACCAGCCGGTGTGAGTGAAACGCTCTGGTACTTTTCGTAATCGACCAGTTCTAGGTCCGCGAGCTTCTTAACCATGTTGGTAGCAGATGCAGGCGACACGGCCAGGTGACCGGCCAATGCTGAATTGGTCACCGGTGTGCCTTGCGCATTGAGCAGGTAAACGGCCTTTAGGTAATCCTCGTGTGCCGGCGTCAGCACTTTTGTCTCGCCTAACGCCTTTGTTTTAGTCATGGTTAAATATTATCGTAATCTGTAGGAACGTGTCAATCTCCTCAACTCGTATCGCCGGGTTGTAACCTCTTCTTGGAGACGATCTCGATATCTTGACACACCTTTTCACATAGTGCGAGCAGACGAGGTTGCCAACGACCATATAACTGCAATGGATCTATCCAATTGAAGCTGTACGGTTCCTGTGCTAGCTGATCCAGGTCGAAGTTGACATCGTCCACAACCCGCAGCTGCGCATCGCGGCTGGGCAGATGGCCATAGTGTGCGTGAAGGGCGAGAAGAGGGGGCAGCCGATACACAGTTTCCTGTTGCCAGCGAAATACTTCATTGATGAACAGACGCAGGGGATGGTAACGCCTGTGGACCGCAGGGACGTGAAGTACCAACTGATGCCAGAAATCCCCACTACCCAAGCTCTGGTCGCTTCTCTCTAGGGGCAATACATACAGGCTAGACAAGGTAACAGCGCTGCTATCCAATAAACTTCGCGATGCAGCGATGAAGCCCAACAGAAATGAGCGAGTCAAAATGGCGGCCCGGTCATCTTCCGTACGTTCCAGCGTTTCACGTTTTCGAGCATCCTCCAGCAAGTACGCGTACATCTCCACATCTGCCATTCGCCCGCAGACGCTTTCCGCAAACAGCACATAGGGATTCAGCGGAATCTGTTGGCGATCTATGATAATGTTGTCAAAATACTCGTCCAGTTTAACGAAGCAGGCGGGGACCTGCTCAGTGGAAAAGCGATAAGCAGTGCGGTCGTAGAAGCGGGTCTTCATGCTAGAAGTTCGCTCGTGTCTCGGAAGTGTCTCACCGGGATAATGCAACGGCGTCCGGTAGCAGCGAGAAGGGCCAAACTAACGTATCTCTTGCGCCCAACTCACGGAGACAGGGTTTGGGTTGATGCACGGCGGATCGATCTGGCTTGCCACCCAACCCATCGCGATTCAGAATCGCGACTTGTGATGGACTCCAGTATAATCGAATCAGCAACCATGGGCTCAGGTATGTGTTGCACAGTATACCATCGGCTCGAGCGAACTTAGTAACTTCATTCGCAAACTCGCATGGTGAGCTGAGAACACAGCATTGGGCCTCGACGACCAATTCTTTGCGCGTTCGCAACCAACAACGGAGATATTATCGTGGATCCTGACGACGGTCTAGGGTATCGCGTGATGATGCGCGACCTGCCTGTCGACCTGCGGCCGCGGGAGCGGCTGCTCTATGCAGGCGCGTCCGCTCTGAACACGGCTGAATTGCTCGCCATCATATTGCGCATTGGCGGGCGCGGTGAAAGCGCAATTCACATGGCAGAGCGGCTGCTGCATCAATTCAATGGGATTGCCGGTCTCGCACAGGCTAACTTCGATGAGCTATGCCAGCAGCACGGTGTAGGTGAAGCCAAGGCTGCACAGATCAAAGCGGCTCTGGAGTTAGGCAAACGGCTCGTAGGCGCGCTTCCCCAGGAACGACAACAGATACGTGCTCCATCCGATATTGCGGACCTATTGATGCTGGATATGTGTTTGCTTGAACAAGAACAGCTGCGGGCCGTGTTGCTCGACACCAAGAACCGCGTAATGCGCGTGGCGACGATCTATGAGGGCAGCCTAAACACGGCCGTCGTGCGTGTGGGCGAGGTTTTCCGCCCTGCTATTCGATCCAACTGCGCATCTGTGATCATTGTGCACAATCACCCCAGCGGCGATCCTGCACCGAGCCCCGAGGATATACGCGTGACCGAATTGATCGTCGAGGCAGGAAAACTTCTTGATATCGATGTGCTCGACCATGTGGTCATCGGTCGCGACAGTTTCGTCAGCCTCAAAGAGCGCAAATTAGGTTTCTCATGAGCAAGTCTGACAAGGCGTGAACCCGATCGTCATTCCGCGTCAAAATCCGCTGACTGCACGAGACATTCGGTTAACGACCGTACCGTGTTGGCCGCCAATTTGCTGTCGCGCGCCTGGCGCCGTACGAACTCCTTGACCTGATCTGCGCGCAGCACGGGTATGGTAGGATTCTCTACCGTCAAATTCACCTCTGGATTCAGGAAAACGGCCGCCACGGAGATTGGTATATCGCTGAATGCGCTCGTGTCCTGGCCCTCACCGGCGGCCATATTGCCGCCGTCGCAGTGCGACAAGATTTCCCGGATCTTATCGGCCTGTTGTTCTACCTCTTTGGATGGATTTCCCAGTCCTTCGCGTGCAAATACCGTGAAGATTCTGCCAAAACTGAATGGTTCGCGCCATCGGTCTCCTTCGACAGTGACACGCCCTTTGTCGCTCCGGGTCGCAAAAACGATCACGCCACATGGCCCGGCAAGCGCATAGTTGGCGGGCAAACTCCAGGCAAAATAGCCGTACTTGTTGTCAAATCCTTTGAGGCTACGCTCGAGCATCTCGTCCGGACGCGCGATTACCTTGGTTCCTTGCCATCGGCGTCTGGCAAAGCGGTTGATGTAGTAGCTGCCGATGCTCGCAAACACGAAGCCAATGGGCAGGGCTATGAAGCTGATCCACATCCAGTGCTGTTGCAGGAATTGGGTGACCGTCGTCGTTGCGGGTTGGTCCGGGGGAAGCCATGTGGGTACGAAGCTCGCCAGCAAGCCGACCATGAGTACACCGAGGCCCGCCATGCTTAACCGCCGTCCGCGCTGTTCCTTGCGTTGAATATCTTCGAGATTGCGGTACGTGTTCATCGACTACAATTCTTGGGCGATGCCCAGACTGGTGTGGCGACGCGATCCACGGCCACAATTGAATCCCTATTTTGCGGGTTGTGCGGCCGTATCAATATCCGCCGGTGCTTGGTGTAAGGTTTCCGTAATTTCGATGCGATCGATGCCGGCCTTGATCTCATCGACCAGATTGCTCTCGATACCAAGTTTGGCGAAACGCAATGCGCTCTGAATGGCATTCGCAGTACTCTTGCCGTGCGCCACTATCTCCACTCCCGCCAGACCTAGCAGTGCTGCGCCGCCGTATTCGCTGTCGTCGATGCGGCTACGCACCCGGCGGAGCGCTCCCTTGGCGAGTAATGCGCCTAGCTTACCCATTAGGCTGCCCGTCAATTCTTCGAACATGATCGCCTGTAGGCCAGCGCCCGCTGCCTCTGCAGTCTTTAGGAAAATATTCCCACTGAAGCCGTCCGATACCAGCACGTCCACGTCGCCTGAAACCACAGCTTCGCTCTCGGCGTTGCCCTGAAAATTGATACCGGGCGTGTTTTGGAGCAGAGGATATGCGGCTATCACCAGCTGATTGCCTTTGCCCGGCTCTTCGCCATTGCTCAAGAGGCATACTTTCGGATCGGGCACCGACATGACATGACGGGAGAAGATAGCGCCCATTATGGCGAACTGCTGCAGGTGTTCTGGGCGAACGTCGACGTTCGCGCCTACGTCCAGCACTACGCAAGCACCTTTTCGAGTAGGAAACGGTGTGAGCAACGCGGGGCGGAGTATGCCCTTGATACGGCCGATGTTTAGGATACCGGCTGCCATCGCTGCGCCCGTATTGCCCGCGGTGACAAATGCCTGCGCTTCGCCGCTACTGACCAACTTGCTGGCGATGACCATAGAGCTGTTCGGCTTGGCGCGTATGGCGGCAGTGGGCTTGTCCGCCATTTCTACCACGTCGGGAGCCGGTACGATTGGCAAATCAAGCCCGGTGGTATCATGTTGAGCGAGACTGGATTCTATGATCTCCTGTCTGCCGATGAGGGTGATCCGTGCACCGAATTTTCGCGCGGCCAGGACCGCGCCTTCTACGGCGACGCCTGGTCCATAGTCGCCGCCCATCACGTCAAGAGCGATATTCATCATTTGAAGGTTACGTTATCTAGTCACAGTCGAAGCGTGCGGTTCATACCGTCACACTTGAAGCGTTACCCGATCACGGTCATGCTATCACTCGCATAGGGGTCTAGACCCGAAGGTCGGTGAAGCAAGCAGCCTATTGTAACGGGAAAATTGGTCTGACGGCAATCGGAGTGGCCCCTTAAATTCGGTCTGGACTTGCCTGTATCCAATTCGATCCAGATACGTCCTGATCCATAGGAACCGCGCTGGCTTGCGGTATAGTTGAGCGCGGACTGCGGATGGCCGCGATTTCTTTCGGGACGCGTTCGTCGGATATGAGAGCTTTAGCGTGACGAAATCGAGGGGGTATACTGATCAGGCCCATGTGTACCATAGTCGAACACTGCCTGCACCCATGACGCGACCGCACATCTCGGATTTTCCATGAACAGGTTCTGGTTCTTCTTGGGCTGTGCCGTGTGGTTGGTGGCCGTATTTCTGCTCCGGCGGAAATACGGCAAGCGCGAGGCAGCAGGCCGTTATGACCTGGACTTGCTCGCCGCCGGAACACTGCTGCTCCTGACGCTAGGTTTTTTCTGGCGTACTGTGACCGGCGATGTCTTCCAGCCTGCGGACGGCGGAGACCTCGTAAGCTTCCTCTTCCCAACCTATCGGTTTGCGGCGGCGCAGCTAGCCAAAGGCGTCCTGCCGCTATGGAACCCAACCCTGTACGGCGGTGCACCGTTCATTGCCGACATTCAGGCCGGATTCCTGTATCCGCTGAATCTGGCGCTGTTCCTGGCGCGTCCGAATTTTCCCTATGTGGCAATGCAATGGCTGTCCATAGGCCACATTTTCTGGGCGGGTATGGGTACTTATGTGTTGCTGCGCGTTCTGCGCTGGCACGGCCGGCCCGTCATGCGAACAGCCGCGGTCTTCGGGGCAATTGCGTTTCAATTCAGCGATCCGCTCCTGATCCACTTCGGAAACTTAAACCTAATTGCCGCGTTGAGCTGGATGCCCTGGGTATTTGCCGCATTTGTGCTTGCGCTGGACCGGAACAGCATAGCGTGGGCGGCAGCAGCGGGCCTTCTGTTCGCCGTCAGCGTCTACGCAGGGCACGCGCAAAGCTCTCTTTACATTGCGCTGGCGCTGACCGTATACACGTTGCTGCGGGCTTTGTGCGACGGTCGCACTATGCTGCGTCGATCCCCCCCGGACCGGTCCTGGAAGCGGCAAGCGAGGCTGTACGCGCAGTCCTATATCGCGCCACTGCTGCTCGTCGGCGTGATTGTGTTTCTTGTGGCGGCGCCCATATTGTTGCCGGCGATTGAGCTGAGCGGATATACGGAGCGCAGTGATTTCGCATACCAGGAAACGGTCGCCTACTCCCTTGCGCCCGCGCAGGCGATCGGCTTGCTGACGCCTGGCTTTTTCGGACGCGGGCCTGCGCTGCACTGGGGTCTATGGGAGCGCGTGGAGCTTCCCTATGCCGGCGTGGCCGCGCTGCTAATGGCGGTCGCTGCCTTGAGTATGGCGTCCGCAGGCACAAGACGCCAGCTCTGGCCATGGGTTGGGCTCAGCTTGATCGGATTGGCTACAAGCTTCGGCATCTATGCCATCGTGCATGGCTGGTTGACCGTGCTGCTACCCATGTTCGACCAATTTCGGGCGCCCGCCCGAGCGACGGTCTTGTGGACATTTTCCATCGGGGTGATGGGCGCGGTCGGCGTCGACGAAGTGGCCAACAATGGTTTGCGCGTTGCCGACAAGACAGCGCGTCCGCAGGCGTTTCGTAGCGGATTGCGCGCCAGCGCATTTGTGCTGGCCGGCGTCCTACTTCCGCTTATGTACCTGGCGCTGTTGCTAACACAAGAGAACGAGACGCTGTTCTTGCGTACTTCCGTGGCTTCTCTGGCCCTGGCGCTGGCCGCAGCATTTTGGCTACTAACGTGGGCACTGGTTTCAGGTCGCGACGCGGGCTGGTTCTCGGCCCGGGTGTTCGGCCTATTTATGATCTCCCTACTGTACTTCGACCTTGCGGCAACCGGCGCGTATACGGACGTAAGCGATCAGGACCCGACCGCTGGTTTTCGGCACGATCAAATTGTCTCCTTCCTTGAGTCGGAACCGAATGGGCCGTTTCGCGTCGACACGATGACAGGTATCGATGCGCTGTGGCAACCAGATGCCGCAGCCCTTTATGACCTACAGGATGTCGGCGGAATCGCGAACCCGCTGTCGCTCCAGCATTGGCATGACTTGCTCGAGGCCACCGGCGGACGCAGCGGGCGACTCTATGACATGCTCAACGCCGCCTATGTAATCGTACAGGACGGCACACCGCTTCCCAGCGGCAAGTTCCAGCCCGCACTAGAGTCCGTGGGCGGATTGTCCGTCTTCCGAAATACCAGCGTCATGCCACGCGCGTGGGTGGTCCACGAGGCGTCGAATGCTGAGACTACAGACGCCGCGCTGGAGGCGATCCAAGCACCCGATTTCGATCCCGAACGATCTGCCATTGTCGTAGGGGAACCGTTGCCGAACTTGTCTGATGACGGTACTGGCGACCAGGTAAGTGTCAAAGAGTATGGATCCAATTACGTCGCGCTGGACGTTGTGTCCGGCGGCGACGGTCTCCTTGTACTGAGCGAGGTCTGGTACCCGGGCTGGCGTGCGCTAGTCGATGGCGTCGTTGCGCCAGTGCTCATGGTCAACGGGGGCTTACGGGCAGTGACGGTGCCTGCCGGGGAGACGATGGTGGAATTGCGGTTTGAGCCCAAACCCTGGCGTCTTGGACTGGGCCTGGCGGCCGTGGGGTTGGTACTGCTTCTTGCCTGGGGAGTGTTCGGTCTGACGAGGCGGGAACGCCGGTAAAGGATACCATCCTGTAAGCTCGCGAGCCTACAGGATGGCGTACTGCCTGCTGTGCTACCTTATTTCGGATATCCGTTGTCGGCCAGGAAAGCGTTCACCTGTTCGCACAATGCGGGCACGACCTCCTCTGGTGTGCCCTCTCCGGCCCAGATGGTGTCCAGCGCCGGGCTGATAATCGAACCGTTCAACTCATCCCACTCCGGGAAGTAGCCGAAGCCTCCAACCTTGGCATTCTCGGCCTCGGTCAGGAAGGCCTGCCGGTTCGCAGGCGGCATGTCCGCCTTCAGGAAGGCGTCCGAACGTGCCGTCGACTGCAAAGCCGGGAAGATCTCACCCGACTTTGTGTAGAGATATTCTCCGCCATCCGTACTCTGCAGCCAGCTCAGGAATGTCCACGCCGCATCCTTGGCGTCGCTGCCCGAAC
>JBJYXA010000097.1:0-4616 GCA_046259705.1 Caldilineaceae bacterium | reverse complement strand
CCGCCGTCGTTGAAGCGCGTGCTGGCGTTGACGAAGACGGCCGACGAGTTCACCTCGTCGACGAAGCGTGTGGCGTTATCCCAATCGTTGGTCAAGATACCGTCTGAATGCTCCGAACCATGCTCATGTATGTGGTCGATCGCTTCGTCAAGGTCGTCCACCACCTTCACGCCCAGGATGAGCGCCATCCATTCCGTGTCGAAGTCTTCCGGTCCGGCTTCGACGACTGTGGCGCCGCTATTGTCCTTTTGTAGCAATGCAAGAGCACGATCATTGGCGCGCAATTCGACGCCATCCGCGGCCATGCGTGCCGCGATTTTGGGTAGGAATTCCTCGGCAATGGCGCTGTTAATCAAGATCGTATCGATGGCATTGCAGACGCTGGGCCGCTGCACCTTAGCGTTTTCGATCACGTCGACGGCCGCTCCCTGGTTGGCGCTAGTATCCACATAGAGATGGCATACGCCGATACCGCCGGTGATCACGGGGATGGAACTCTGCTCTTTGCACAGTTTGTGTAGACCAGCGCCGCCGCGTGGAATGATCATGTCCACGTATTCGTCCAGCCGCAGTAATTCGGACACCAGAGCTCGGTCCGGGTTCGAGATGTACTGTACCGCTCCTGCCGGCATGCCGACTTTGTTCAGCGCGTCGTTGATTACATCGACCAACGCCAGGTTGCTGCGCAGGGTTTCTCGCCCACCGCGCAGGATAACCGCATTGCCCGTCTTGAGCGCAAGGGAGGCGATATCGATGGTTACGTTGGGGCGCGCTTCGTAAATGACGCCGATCACGCCGATGGGGATTCGCCGTCGACTGAGACGCAGACCGTTGGGTAGCAGCCGCCCTTCGATTTCGGATCCCACTGGATCTGACAACGAGGCGACGTTCCTGGTGTCCGCGGCAAGCCCTGCGATCCGTTTCTCGGTGAGCAGCAAGCGGTCTAGAAGCGCATCGCTCAGGCCTTTGGCGCGGCCGTCCGCGATGTCGAGCGCATTCTGCGCAATGACATCCGCTGCTCGCGCCTCCAGCTCGTCGGCGATCGCCAGCAGCGCTCTGTTTTTTTCGTCAGTTGTTAAAGTCGCAAGCTTGCGGCTAGCTGCCTTGGCGGCCTTGCCCATGGCCCGCATGTCTATCTCGTTTGTCTCAGGCGCTTGCGCCTTCTCCATGATGGCTTCAGCCTGCAGGGATGTCATTATCTCCTCCGCGTCTTTCAATTTCGTGAGCCGCACATGGGCGACATTCACCTCTAAGATGGGGGCATTGTAGTCGGGAAACTCGAAGAAAAGTGTACCACACCGGCCGCCCTGGCGCATGTCTTGCCGCCGCGTGCCATCTTGCCGCGCAGCAGCGCATATGGTACCAATATCTGCGTAGAGTCCTTCCAAGAATCATTTTGAGAGCATCCGGTTTCCGCCACGAGGAGTCACAGCATGCGCACGCTAACCATACCCGGCACGAGACTTACAGCGTCCAATATCTGTCTTGGCAGCGCCGATATCGGTAGCAAGATAGACCGCGATACATCATTTCGCATTCTCGACGCATTCGTGGATGCCGGCGGCAGCTTCCTGGACACTGCCAGCGTCTATGCCGACTGGCGACCCGGACCGCGCAGCGTCAGTGAGAAGACCATCGGCGAATGGTTCACGCGCAGCGGGCATAGGGACCGCATCACACTCGGCACCAAAGGCGCGCATCCCCAGCTGGAATCCATGCACGTCTCGCGTCTTTCGCGCGAAGATATCGTGCACGATGTGGAAGCCAGCTTACGCAATTTGCGCACGGACGTTATCGACCTATATTGGCTCCACCGCGATGACCCTGCGCGACCGGTGGGCGAAATCATCGATGTGATGGCTGATCTGCGTCAAGCAGGCAAGATCCGCCGCTATGGTTGTTCCAACTGGAGCGCGTCGCGCATTGCCGAAGCTCAGCGTTACGCTGAAGTCAAGGGTGTGCCGGCCTTCTGCGCAGACCAGATGCGGTGGAGCCCGGCTGTCATCACTTGGCGCGAAGTAGCGGACAAGACCATCGTGATCATGGATGACGACCTCTACGACCATCATGTGCAGACCGGTATGGCTGCGGTTCCGTATTCTTCACAGGCTGGAGGATTGTTTCAGAAGATGGCCGCCGGTCAAACGGATCGCATGGCATCCGATCAATGGCGCGTGTACGGCGCCAGTGAGAATCGCGCTCGCTATGTGCGTATGCGCGAACTAGCAGCGCGCCACAATACGACGATCACCGGAATCGTGCTGGGATACATGCAGTCGCATCCGTTTGTGACGGTGCCCATCGTCGGTTGCCAGTCCCTGCAGCAGTTGGAAGATTGCGTGAGCGCGTGTGATGTGCAACTCTCGCGGCACGAAGTGGCTTACCTTGAGGGCCGTCTGGATACGGTCCCACAGTAGGATTGCTCACTCGCGACGATCGACTGTATCTTGGATGGCTCATGGGCGTCATCAGACGTGATCGGTCTTTTGAAGACGCACGTATAGGCTGGCGGATATTGGCCTGAGCTGAGTTTGCGCCTCCTTGACATCCGACGACCTGAGTGAGATAGCGGTCTCCACTGCGCCCAGGTCAGAATCAAGGCGGCGAGCCTTATGACTCGCCGCCGTTCTTTTCGTGGTCACCACATTCGCTGCGGTCGAGGCTCCCAGCTGGTTAGGCCGGCACAAGGCGCAGTGTGACGATTTCGTAAGGCCTTACCGAAAATGTCACGCTGTTGCCCTGTACGGACAGATCTGCCTGCTTTTCCTCCATGATGTTGGTGCGCCACGCGCCAGCAAGTGGGAACGCCGCGCTCAACTTGACTTGGTTGCGCCTGCGTTGGGCTTCGTATAGGCGCACAATTACGCCGTCGCCGTCCTCAGCACGCTTCACCGTTTCCACCACCACGTTGGGTGAATCGACAGAGAATAACGTAACCGGATCGACTGTCGCCTCTGTCTCTGTCCGCTCGCAGCGCACCGCGATGGCCGGGTCATTCAGCGCATATGCGGCGGCAATGGTCCTTTCGTCCCACGGGCCCGAGTGGGGCAGAATGCTATACGCAAAGGTATGCTTCCCCTGGTCGGCTTCCGGATCCGGCGTGGTCGAACTCCGCAGCAAGCTGATACGCATCACATTGTTATGGATATCGTGACCGTACTTGCAGTCGTTCATCAAGCTGACGCCATAATCGCCCTCGCTGAGGTCGACCCATTTTTGCGCCGCGGTCTCGAACCTAGCCCAGTCCCAGCTTGTGTTACGGTGCGTGGGACGCTGTACGTTGCCCCACTGGATTTCATAGGTTGCCGTCGGCGTAAGCACGTCCACCGGGAAGGCGACCTTGAGCATTACGTGGCGTTCACGCCATTCGATCGTAGTTTCGAAATCCAACCGCGGGCTGTTGTGTGCCAGTGAAATGCGCTGAACATAGTCGCTATTGAGAACGCGGCGGCGAATTTCTATGGTGGCGTGCAACGGGCCCTGCTCGATAACCTCCACGCTCTGGGCAGGTTCCGCAGTCCACATCTTGTCGTCATAGAAGATGTCTACGTCCCACGCGTCCCAGTTAAGCGGTCGATCTTCAAAGGCTTGGAACTGATTGGCTAGGGCGCCCTCAGGCAGGATCTCGCGCGATGCCGTCTTGTCAAAGAGACGGAATATGTCACCGTCGGCATTCAGTTCTACGCGCAGGAAGTCGTTTTCGAGGTGTGTATCCGACACGCTCAGGCCGCTTTTTGTAGCATTGCTCTTGGTTCCGGTCTTCAGCGGAGTCACGCTGAACGGGGGCATTTCACCGCAATCGATCCAAAGACCGCCTGCGCCCTGCTGTACAGACACGTCGTACCCTGCTGCGGTCTTCAGGCCACTCTTCTCGGGCCACTCACCGGGCAGGAAACATAGATTCTGCTGGGCGAATGCCGTAGGATTGGCCACGATCACGTCGGCATCCATACGGCTGCCCACAGCTTGAAGCGCTCTGTCGCGCACTTCCTCGCCCAGGGCGCGCACTTCCTCGTATTGCTGTTGCGATTCGACATAGACCTGGTTGATGCTGCTGCCCGGGATGATGTCGTGGAACTGGTTCAGGCACACAATTTCCCAAGCGCGATGGAGTGCATCTGCCGGATATTCGTAATCCGGCGCCAACAAAGACGCCAGGGTGGCTGTGAATTCGGCGTCGTGCAGCAGGAATTCGCTTTTGCGATTGGCGCGTTTGTTGCGGCTCTGCGTCGTATAGGTGCCGCGATGCAGCTCGAGATACAGCTCACCGTTCCACGTGGGCAGCACATCTCCGCTGTCGCGTTCCAGGTTCTGGAAGAACTCCTTAACGGAGGTTTGACGCATCTGCGGCGCGCCCGGGAAGCTGCCCATTTCGCGGATGTTCTCCAGCATTTCTCGGGTAGGACCGCCGCCACCGTCGCCGAATCCGAAGGCCATGAGCAATTCGTGCTCTTGTTCCTTCTGTTGGAAGTTGGTCCAAGTGCCTAACGCTTGGCGCGGGTCGGCCATGGCATTGTATGTGCTGGCATACGCGCCGAAATCCGGCGTGGTGCTGAAGTGTGTCAGCACCTTGGTGCCATCCAAGCCTTGCCACCAGAAGCTGTCGTAGGGCAGCC
>JBJYXA010000096.1:1281-5177 GCA_046259705.1 Caldilineaceae bacterium | reverse complement strand
CGAAACGTCAGTCGTCGAAGACCAGGCGGCCACCGAGGTCGCGATCGATATCGCAATCCTGAAATACGCGCGGGCGGCACAGGGTGGACGCTTGGATCCCACTGAGATCAGCAAGGCATTCGCGCAGAAACCGGAGCTCCGTAATCCTGAAACCGTGCTTACTGATATTTTTACGGCACCGGAACCGGATGCCTATCTCAGGGCTCTTCATCCGAAGCACCAACAGTTCGAACGCCTGCGGCAGGCGCTTCTGAAGGCACGCGCCGACGGCGAGGGCAAGGCGGAGGATGTCAAAAAGCTTCAGGCCAATATGGAACGGTGGCGCTGGATGCCGTCAGAGCTCGGCGGGACATATGTGTGGCTCAACATTCCGGAGTTCACAATCAATGTTGTCAAAGAGGGCAAGACGATCGAAACGCAAAAGGCTGTGGTCGGCAGTTCAAATGCTCCGACCCCGGTCCTCTCGGCCAAGCTGACCGCGATTGAATTCAATCCTTATCGCGTGGTGCCGACATCCGTCATTCGGCGGACCGTTCTGCCGGAACTCCAAAAGGACCGAAGCTGGCTTGGCCGCGGCAAAGCCTTAGTGCTGGAAAAATATCAGCTCGAAGTGACGCATAAGGGCAAGTCGATCGATCCCTCGAAGATCGACTGGGACACTGTGAACGTCGCGAATTTGACCTTTCGTCAGGCGCCAGGCCCCTCCAACCCGATGGGCAAGATTCAATTTCTTTTTCCCAACTCCCGTGACATCGATATTCACGAGACGATCATCCCCGGTGAACTGAAGAGAGAGGTGCGGTCAGTCGGGGAAAGCTCGCCCCGTATCGGTGCCGCCGAGAAGTTGGCAAGCGTCCTCCTGGCCGAAGATAAAGGGTGGAATGCAGCCAAGATCGCAAAGCTCGTGGCAGACGGCAAAAACTCCACCGTTAAGCTTGGTCGTCCCATCCCAATTCACATGGCCTATTTTACGATGATCGCCGACGAACAAGGTAATGTTGAAACCCTTGGCGACATTTATGGGCTCGACGCAGCCGTCACAGCTGCCGTCCGGGGCAAGGCGGAAACCACGCCAGCGACGGCCGCCCCGACACCCGCGCCCGTCCCGATGCCAGCGCGCAGCCCGAAGACAGAGGAAGGCCTTGCTACGCGCTCACCATAGCGCTCGCCGGCCTGGAGCGCGATGAGGAGACACTAAGAGCATGAGCATGATGGTATCTCGTGCGTTGGCAGCCGCGTCGAGCTTCGCAGTCCAAGTTGCACCCCGCGCCATGCTCCTCGATACTTGATCAGCTTCGTGCGAGCTGTCGTCGGCGGGAGATCGTCTTTTGAAAGTCTCAATTATAACGGCCGTCATGAACCGTGCCGACACCATTGAGCACGCCATCGAAAGCGTCCAGAGCCAGAGCCATCGTGATCTCGAACATGTGATTCAGGATGGCGGGTCTCAAGACGGCACCGTGGAGATTATCGAGCGGTTGTCGGGCAGCCAAACTCGGCTCGTTTCCGAGCCCGATGCGGGAATCTACGATGCAATCAATCGCGGCATCGCACGGTCAACAGGAGATGTTGTGGGGCTGCTGCATTCGGACGACTTCTTCCCGCATCAGGACGTAGTTTCTCATATCGCTGCAGCTTTCGGGGATCCTACCATTGATGCGGTTTACGGAGATTTGGACTACGTCTCAGCACGTGACCCCGATAGAGTTATTCGCCGGTGGCGGGCTGGCATCGCCAGTCCAGCCAAGCTCCGTCGCGGCTGGATGCCGCCGCATCCAACGCTGTACCTCCGTGCAAGCGTTTTTCGTGATCACGGAGTTTACGACACGAGCTTTGAGATTGCCGCGGATTATGACGCGGTTCTGCGTTATTTCAGCACGGGCAAAATTCGTTCGGCGTACCTGACCGAGGTCCTCGTCAAAATGCGCCTTGGCGGCGCGAGCAACGCATCCCTGCGACACCTGCTGAGAAAGTCACAGGAGGATCTGCGTGCTCTGCGCCAGAATGGCATCGGTGGATATGGCACGCTCGTGCTAAAAAACGTTTCGAAACTGGGACAGTTCGTCCTAAAGGGCAGCTAGCGGATCTGCGCTAGCAGCGCAATACATTCTTGGGTTGCACCGCTCGTCCCGATGCGTGCTTGAGGAGGACTATCGGTCGCGATCGTAGCGAGCCTCATCCAGGCTGGTTCTAGCCATATCGCAAGGAGCAAGTCACCTGGGATTCAGCTGAGTTCGGCCAGACATTCTGTAAATACTGGGGGCGATGTCGAGAAGCACTATCTCATATCACCTAAAATCGCGTGCATGGCTTTGGCGCATAGCGTCTAAACCAATGCCCGCCATGATCTTCTGGTCTCTTCGTCTCTACATACAAAGGCAGCGCGCAAGCATTGCTCGGTCAGTTCTGACCGTCCGAAATGCCGACGGCAGCGTCTTGGTCCAGCCTATTTATGCGGGCTGCGGCAATAACATCAGCATCAATGATCTTGCCGAGCTCGTGTGCAGAAAAGTTGGTTTCAAAGGTCGAGTTACAGCATATTTTGCGAAGGCATCATTGAGTGCCTCGCTGCCTGTCTAGGCTGGCTCTGCTTCGGTGGCAGAGGCGACTCCTCATTCCACAGAAAATTCCTTGGTCGCCTATTCACCGTGCCTCGAGCTTTCAACTCTTGGGTTTTTGTCTCCTGTCCGATGCTTGAGTCGCACGCCCGGCCTTTAGACTCGTCTTCCGGGATGACCTCGACGCCGGCGTCTTCGAGAGCCGTCTGGGCGCCAGATGTACACTCCCCCGATTTCAGTAAGCAGGCACATCGGCAGTCGCTCGCGGTCGCGGCAAGCGCTTCTGCGAATGACAATCAATCGTTCATCGATGCCTTGTTCGAGTTGCAGCTGAATGAGACGCCTTGATGATATGAGGCGACATCTGAACGGCATCGAGCGACGAGGATATTGATGAAACCGCCCTCAATCACCGTGCGTGCCTGTAAAAAACGACCGAGCCGACGCACCCCTAATTCGATTGCTTTCCAGCCGTTTCATGGCGGAAAAAATCACCTGGGATACCCGAGGTGAAGCTCGGAGAACAGATCGGCCGGCTCGAAGACCAGGACATAAGAAGGTTCAGGTTATCCGAATCTTTCTTGGGGCAATGGTGTGTCCGCGTTAGATGCGGACGTCATGACTCACAGACATTTATCTGTCTCATCGCAATTCTTCATAGCGAGAAGCCGCAGGTGTCAATCTTCGCACGCAAGCCTCGTCAATTTATCCGGATCACACGATGCTATTTCAGATTGGCCGAATAGTGATCAAGATCAGCAGGGAATCGGTCCAGCATCTATAATTGGGGGTATTTGGATTCGCCAAGAGAGTTTCAGTGCAGGAGGCGAGTCAAGGCGACCAAGCACAATTGAAGGCCAATCGCGCAAACGCTCGCCGCCGCCCCCACGTCATCCCTCGATAGGCCCAGCGGATCGCGTTGAAAGCGTTGAATAACTGATTAGGCTGTACAATAGAATGCAGGCTCTATAAAAAAAATCAGCTGGATGACAGATTGACGCAATGTTAGGCGTTCGCATTATCAAAGCGCGCTGAGCAAGGCATATTATTTGCGCAACTCAAGCGTTTGAGGGTTTTCATGGGACCGGGCTGGTGGCAGATTTTGGTTGTTTTGGTATTGGTCGTGCTGCTCTTTGGGCGAGGCAGGATAGCCGATCTGATGGGAGACGTCGCCAAGGTCATCAAGAGCTTCCAGTCGGGGCTTGCCGATGAGGGCGAGGAGACGGCGGTTAGGAGGGCGATCGAACACGAGATCCCGCCGCCACAGCCCAAAGCGCGCACGGCGCGAAAGCAGAAGTTAAGCTAGGCGCGGTTCCGTCCCTACCGAAAGTCTGCCGC
>JBJYXA010000096.1:0-1181 GCA_046259705.1 Caldilineaceae bacterium | reverse complement strand
GGATGGTCGGAACTCTTGCTACTCGCCATTCTGGCGATCGTCGTGGTCGGCCCGAAAGATCTCCCCAAACTCATGCGGACCCTCGGCTTCTAAGCCGGAAAGGTCCGGCGCATGACTGCCGATTTCCAGCGCCAGTTCTACGAGTCCGTCGCCGAGAGCGAAGCCGATGAGGTGCGCAACAACCTGGAGGCCATCCAGTCCAATCTCGGCCCTGCCCCCAACCTGAAGGAGAAGGGCAACCAGATTTTGTGCTATGGTCCGCGCCCATGGAGAAGGACGCTATTTCATATTACCTAAACTGGCGTGCATGGCCTTGGCGGGTGACCTCAAAGCCCATGCGTGCCCTGATATTCCGACCTCTTCGTTTTTTCATAAGAGCACGCCGGGCAAGTCTTGCACGAGCGGTCTTGGTCGTCCGGAATACGAGTGGCGACGTCCTTGTGCATTCCAATCGATTAGGAGAGGTGCGCCTCCCGTCTCTCGAGCTCAATGGTTGGTACCCGAGCGCGCCGCAGGTCGAGGACTGGGCGAGGCAAATCTTGGGACGCGATCTAAAGCCCGTATTCGCTGCAATCGACGGCCATTGTGGAGACCTTAGGCTCATTTTCATGGCGCGGGCCACGGCCTCGGCCGAGACGCATGGTGAGATGCGCTGGCTGACGCCGGACGATGCGGCTGAGCATCTTCTCACCACTGACCTCACGTCTATCAATGCGATTTCGCACGTAGGTCTGGCCACGCATCGCCAGCGATCGCGCCTCTCCAACAAATAGAAGCCCGCGCAGCAGGTAAGCGGCGGCGGCAACGCCCGCGCCGCCCCCCACGGCGGTCAGAATGAACCAACCGAGGCGGTTGCACGCAGATGGCTCAGCCGCACCGTTGTCGGGTGGCGGCGCCGTGGTTGAGGCACCAGACTCAGGACGAGCAAAGAAGAAGCCCCGTGATCAGGGGCACGGGGCTTGTTGGTTTCTCGGGGGAGGAACCTCGACGGGGTGACGGGCTGTCGGCGGGCATCTCTGTGTTCCGGTCCGTTCGGTGGCGGCGTCACCGAACAGGCGTCAAAGGCCGTTTCACCTGGCTGTACGACAGGCCCTCAAAGGTCCGCTCAGGGGTCAAGGTGACCTTCTTACCCCAGCCCAACCGCGTCGAGTTGTCTCCAACTATGCCCGAATACGCGGCCT
>JBJYXA010000095.1:0-4479 GCA_046259705.1 Caldilineaceae bacterium | reverse complement strand
TATTAATAACTTACATGAAGTATAAGATGGTTTCTTTATTAATGAATCGTTACTACGGCGATAAGCATCAGGGATTTTGTGTCGGTTACAACTTGGACCGCGCAAGTCCGCCAGATCTCCACCAGGTATGCTACGGAGGAGATCGCTACGTTGCGGCCTCCTTAATCGAAAGAGCGTTTGTCGGCGATGGCGATCCTAGCGCCGCCGAAGACCTCGAGCATTTGATACTGCTCAGAAAGGGGCGAGCATGGCGTTACGAAGAAGAATACCGATGCTTTAGCGAGCCCGGCGAACGAGATTCCCCGTTTCAGCTTGTCGAAGTTATCTTTGGCCTACAATGTCGGGAGTCTACCGTTCATTTACTTCTGACTGCTCTTCAATCACGCAAAGATATTCAGTTCTTCAGAATCGTCTCCGATCAGGATACGTTCGCACTCATTAAGCAACCGGTTTCCGGGATTGAGTCGGGTGGACTTCGGCTCCCGCGAACCAGCTTGACGCAAGAAGAGGCGTTCAAAAAGCTCTTGAGGAGCGCTTCCGGGCGTCCGCCTCTTTGAACGCAAACAAGACATGGCACAAGGCGAAATGATTCCCATTAAGTAACACTTTCTGCCGCGGCCCAAAGAACAGGTTCCGCAACAGACCCCACTATTAGGCAAAAAGATGCGCGGTTCTCTCTTGGTAATATTGCTGCTGTTCTCTGCTCGATCTATCTCAGCAGGGTTCACTGATGGCAATGAACTCTATCGGTGGCTTCAAGAGGCCGAGAAACAAGGTGGTTCTCAATGGGAAGCCGGGTTATTCTATGGATATGTAGGGGGAGTCTTTGATGCTGGGGACGGCGAATTATTCTGCAAGCCCGCAGGGGTTTCGCGCGGTCAGATTGCCGAGATTGTGAAAGCGTACCTTCGTGAAAATCCGGGTTCATGGCATTTTCCTGCAACCATCCTGATCATGTACGCGTTAGGGCGCCAGTTTCCTTGTAACAAATAGCCGGCCGGGTTAACAAGAGAGAGTATGAGTACATAGAAACATCTGGGGCCAAGCTAAATTGATTGGCCAACAAACCCGCTAGCCCGAGGCCAAACTGCGGCCGGCGCTTCGCGCGTGGCCGCAGTTTGGCGCGGGCTGCGTTTAACGTTAGACCCATTTAGCCCTCATTTGCTCGAATGAACATACGCATTGGATAGGAAATATAGGAATGCAATTCATCACGGACGGCCCTGACATTCCGGATGCGCTCTTGCAGGCGCACGAGGAAGGCCGCGTGGTGTTCTTCTGCGGTGCAGGAATTTCCTACCCTGCCGGTTTACCGGGTTTCAAGGGGCTTGTAGAGCAAATCTACCGGCTGAGCGGGACGGCACTTTCGGACATTGAACGAGAGGCCTTCGAGCGTGGGCAGTTCGATGCCACACTTGATCTGCTCGAACGGCGCCTGCCGGGCCAGCGTCTGGCTGTCCGTCGCGCTCTGGCAAATGCCTTGAAGCCGAAACTCCGCCGCAAGGGTGCTACCGATACACAAGCGGCGCTGTTGCATCTGGCGCGCAGCCGAGAGGGCGCGCTGCGGCTGGTCACCACCAACTTCGATCGCATCTTTCATGTGGCGGCCAAACGCACGGGTCAAGCGTTCCAAGAGTACGCCGCCCCGATGCTGCCCATCCCCAAAAACAGCCGTTGGAACGGGCTGGTTTATCTGCACGGCCTGTTACCCGAAAAGGTGGACGACACGACCCTGAACCGTCTGGTTGTCACCAGCGGTGATTTCGGCTTGGCCTACCTCACAGAGCGCTGGGCGGCACGCTTTGTAAGCGAGTTGTTCCGCAATTACGTGGTCTGCTTCGTGGGTTACAGCATCAACGATCCGGTGCTTCGCTACATGATGGATGCGCTGGCGGCCGACCGGATGCTGGGCGAAGTTACGCCGCAGGCCTGGGCACTGGGCGATTGCGAATCGGGGCAAGAGCAACGCAAGACCATCGAGTGGGAAGCCAAGGGCGTCACGCCCATCCTTTATAACGTACCCGCTGACAGCTACGACTACTCAGCGCTGCACCAGACTTTGCACGTATGGGCAGACACCTACCGCGACGGTGTGCAAGGCAAAGAAGCCATCATCGTCAAGCACGCCTTGGCCCGGCCACAGGACAGCACGCGGCAGGACGATTTTGTCGGGCGGATGCTGTGGGCCTTGTCGGATAAATCGGGCTTGCCGGCTAAACGTTTCGCCGAATTCAATCCCACCCCTTCGCTTGACTGGCTGCTGGAACCCTTCGCGGATGAGCGTTTCGGGCACGGCGATCTGGCCCGCTTTGGCGTGCCGCCACGCGATGAAGGGGACGCCAAGCTGCGCTTCAGCCTGATTCGTCGGCCGGCCTCCTATGACCGCGCCCCATTCATGCTACTGGCCTCCGGTGGAATCACCAGTAGCCAATGGGATGACGTGATGTTCCATCTGGCCCGATGGCTGGTGCGCCACCTGGATGACCCGAGACTGGTCATCTGGATTGCGGAACGTGGTGGGCAGTTGCACGACCGTTGGCCGTGGCTGATCGAACACGAGCTGGATCGTTTTGCTTCACTGGAGCGTGATGGCAAGACCTCCGAGCTGAATGAAATCCGCTTGCATGCATCCAAGGCCATTCCTGGCCCCCTGATGCACACCTTGTGGCGTCTACTGCTTAGTGGCCGGGTGAAATCCCCATGGCACGACCCCGATCTGTATCGCTGGAATGGTCGGCTGAAGCGGGATGGGCTGACCACCACGCTGCGTCTGGAGTTGCGGGAGTTGCTTGCACCCAAAGTGGTCTTGAAGAAGCCGTTTCGCTGGGGTGACGACGACTCGAACAGCACCGACGAGCCTGCGCGGATCAAGCAATTGGTTGACTGGGAACTCGTGCTGGCCGCTGATCACGTGCATTCTGCTCTGCGCGACTTAGCCGATGAGCACTGGACATCGGCCCTGCCGCTTCTGCTGGTGGATTTTCAGCAGCTATTGCGTGATGCACTGGATCTGTTACGCGAGTTGGGTGAGGCCGACGACCACAGCGACCGGTCGCACTGGGATCTCCCATCCATTACGCCACATTGGCAGAACCGGGGCTTCCGAGACTGGGTGAGCCTGATCGAATTGCTGCGCGATGCTTGGTTGGCGGTTCGCGCGAACGACAGCGTGCGCGCGACACGAATCGCACAGAGCTGGTTTGGATTGCCGTACCCCACCTTCAAACGCCTGGCCCTGTTTGCCGCCAGTCAGGATGGTTGCATCCCGCCCGAGCAGTGGGTGGATTGGCTGTTGACCGATGGGGCGTGGTGGCTGTGGTCCACAGATACGGGGCGGGAGGTGTTCAGACTGTTCGTTCTACAGGCGCGGCAGTTGGCAGAGGGCGCTCAAGAGCGTTTGGAGGCAGCCATCTTGGCGGGTCCACCACGCGATATGTATCGGGATGATCTGGAGCCGGATCGATGGCAAGACTTGGTGGCCCGCTCTGTCTGGCTGCATCTGGCCAAGCTGAACACATCGGGCCTCGCTCTGGGAGCAGATGCAGCGGCACGCTTGGCGGAAATTTCCAATGCCTACCCGCAATGGCAGTTGGCGCCCAACGAGCGTGACGAGTTCTCGCACTGGATGAGTGGCACTGGCGATCCGGATTACGAGGACAGCCGAACCGTCGACATTGCTCCCCGCAAGCGGCAGGAGCTGGTGCAATGGCTCACAAAGCCGACGCCCGAACGGCGACCTTTCTACGAAGATACGTGGCGTGGCGTTTGCCGCACGCGTTTCTTTCACAGTCTGTCCGCGTTATGTGATCTGGCACAGGATGGCGTGTGGCCCGCTAGCCGATGGCGCGAGGCTCTGCAGGCCTGGGCCGAAGAAGGAACGGTGTTGCGCTCCTGGCGATACGCAGCACCGCTGGTTCAGACCATGCCCGATGCCGTACTTCAGGAGATTGCTCACGGTGTAACGTGGTGGATGGAAGCTGCATCCAAATCGATCAACTGCCACGAGGACATTCTGCTGGAGTTGTGCCGTCGCGTGCTTTCGCTGCCGCTGGAAGCTGACACAGGTTCCCGCATCATCCGTAATGGTGTCGAAACCTACGACCCCGTCGGTTCTGCAATCAACCACCCCATTGGGCATGTCACTCAAGCCCTGATCAATCTTTGGTTCAAGAAGAACCCGAATGACAACGATCTACTTCCAGCCGACCTCAAGCCCATTTTCACCACACTGTGCGACGTGCAAGAGGACCGATTCCGCCACGGCAGGGTACTGCTGGGTTCGCGGCTAATTGCATTTTTCCGCGTAGACCGTCCGTGGACCGAGCAATACCTGTTGCCGCTTTTCAGTTGGAGTAATCCGGCCGAAGCAAAAGCAGCGTGGGAAGGTTTCCTATGGTCTCCTCGTTTGTATCAGCCCTTGCTGATTGCTTTCAAACCAGAGTTCCTGGAGAGCGCAAACCGCTACGCCGATCTTGGCGA
>JBJYXA010000094.1:0-2055 GCA_046259705.1 Caldilineaceae bacterium | reverse complement strand
ACGCCTGCTTACGGCGGATGGTCGCACGTGGCCGCGGGCACGCGTCACGGTGGCTCGCTTCGAGGGGAACGTAGCCACGTGGGCGCGCGTGATCGAGGTTTATCCTGACGACGAGAGCATCAACCCCGACCCCGCGTTCGGTGAGAACGGGGCGATGGAGGCGGTGCCCGCGGGTAACTATGTGATTGTGGCGGTTGTCAACGGGGAGCGTGTTGGCGCCGAGGTTACGGTGGTAGCGGGGCAGACGTCGTTCGTGGAGTTGCGCACGCAGCAGTAAAGTGCGAGAACTGCTTCAACGCAAGGGCGCGAGGGACGGTAGGGCGCAAGGAAATGAACTTCCCTGAAAAGAGTGAAGCTCAAGTTAAGGGAAGACGGTTGGTTCCAATGGTAGCGAAGGTTCGGGTTCGACCGTAACGGTGGTGTGCGCATTATACCAGGAGCGTTCGACCTCGTCGGGGGTTCTGTAACCCAGAGTCGAGTGAAGTCGGAAGCGATTGTAGAACGCGTGAACGTAGTTGAAGAGCGCCCGTTCGGCGTAACGGACATTGGCAAAGGGAAGTTGTTCACCGAGGTCGGCCTTGGCGGAAGCAAAGAAGCTCTCCATGGGTGCGTTGTCGCGGCACTGACCGGCACGGCTCATACTCGGCAGGATGTTATAGGCGCGCAGGAGTGAGCGGAACTCAAGGCTGGCATACTGAGCGCCGCGGTCAGAGTGATGCAAGCGAGGCGGCGTGCGCGTGGCGAGAGATTGTTGGAGCGCATTGCAGACGAGTGTGCGGTCAAAGCGGGTCGACGTCGCAGAGCCGATGACCTTGCGCGAGAAAGGGTCAATCACCACGGCCCAGTAGAGCCAGCCTTCGAGCGTGGCGATGTAGGTGACATCGGCGACCCAGACCTCGTTGGGTGCGGGTGGATTGAAGTGGCGGTCGAGCAGGTTGGCGACCACCGGCAGTACAGGGTCCGCCACGGTGGTGCGCATGCGCTTGCGCCGTTTGCAGATGGAACGCAGTCCCATGGTGCGCATGAGTCGTTCGATACGCTGGCGGCTGCAGGCAATCCCTTCACGGCGCAACTGGGCATGGATGCGGGGGCTGCCATAGGTGGAGCGGCTCCGCTGGTAGATGCGCTGCACGTTTGTGGTCAGTGCGGCGCGTTCGGCGGCACGCTGCGCAGGCGGCTGCGTTTGACGCCGCTTCCAGGCATAGTAGCCGCTGGACGAGACGTTCAGTGCTCTACAGGAGCGACGGACAGAGTGAGTCAGCCTGAGTTCGTCAATCATGGCAAAGCGCTCGCTTCGCGATGAGAGACGATAGCCAACGCTTTTTTTAGGATTACGTTCTCTTCCTGCGCTGCCGCCAGCGCTCGCTGCAACCGAGCCACATCGGCCTCCGCACCCGGTCGATTGCCATTGCCAGGAAAGGCGTTCTCGGCTTGTTCGTTCACTTCACGGATCCAGCGGCTGATACAGCCAGCGCCGATCCCGTACTCACGTTCGACTTCTGCCTGCGAGCGATCCGTGTACAACACTTCATCGATGATTCTGCGCTTGAAATCGGCTGTGTACTTGCGACGGGTAATCACGCAATACCTCCTCGTAGTGATAGCTAGATAGTCTACCTTTGCTTAACTATCTGTCCATCTATTTCAGGGAGGATCAAAAGACAAAGGAAAATCTGAGATTCACTGCGCTGGCGGCGGCGCAGGAACTGAAAACCGAAAACTGAAGACTGACCACTGACCACGGGAAACTAGACCTCCCGACAACCGTTCCCTGCCCCCGATCCCCGTTCCCTCACGCCATCAATGCTCTACCCATTCGGCGTCGGAGACCAGACAGACGCCGCCGAAGCGGCGCAGCACAGGCAAGACGACTTCGGTAATGCGCTCCGCCAACTCAGGCGAGCAGGCAATGATGATGAGGCTGTTCTGCATGATGCCGGTCAGTTCATCACCTGATCGTCTGCCGCGCTCGCCGGACCCTTCCACCGCCCGGATCAGCGTGTACCCGGTGACACCAGCCGCGGTCAGTTTGCGCAGCAGGTCGTAGACCTCCAG
>JBJYXA010000093.1:0-3640 GCA_046259705.1 Caldilineaceae bacterium | reverse complement strand
AGACCACGAGCAAAGCGCCAACCGGGCGGGGCACTAAACCGCGACGATCTTCCTGACACCGCAACTCGCACCGGGGGATCGCGGACGCGAAAAGTGGGTCATTCTTTGACCGGTGCCGGGGTTTCCCGCCGCATTAACCATCAGTAATTATGGCGAAACATAGGCTTGGCTAGCTTTGTCAAGTAGACGGTTTGGCTAACCGCAACAGCCCTGTCTAGCCGTGCCAGCGGTCATTGGGCGTTTGTGTGCCAATTGCGCGGCGCAAGGCGTGTCAATGTGTAACACAGGGGATCAGGGTGTGAGATGGTGGTACAAAGATGAGTTCTGATATTACAGCATGTTAGACGGTTGGCACTATCTCTGCTCTCAGGAGCACCAAGGAGGCATCACGATGAGACTACTTACTGCATTTCTATTTTCTCCGCTTTTCGTTGTTATTGGAGCTACTGAGGCACGAGCTACGTGCAACGGTCCGTCGTGCAACAAGACAACAATCATATCCAAAAGCTGCGCGGAGGTTTCCGGAGACGTCGACAGTCAGCAGTCCTTCTATTTTCAAGCTGACTGTGAATACTACTGTGACCCGCAAATGGGACCGGAGCACATCACTCACAGCCCACTGGACGAGACAAACTTCGTGATATTGAAGAAGGACAGCAATGGTGACTATTCGCAAATCAGCGGAGCATTTGTTGTCGACGGGCAATGTGATGGATTAGCGCTTTACCGATTCAATGGCAGCCTGGAGCCAGACACTAATTATGGCATACAAGCGACTAGCCAAGACTATCCCGGTCTCGAACTCATCGTCGTCGAATTCAAAACTGCCCCAGCTACCAGCTCTAGTCCCGACGGTGGAGCACAACCTGATTCAGGTCTCGGTTCCGACGGAGCAACCGGTCAATCCGACTCGGGCTTGCCCAGTACCGATGACAATGGTGGTTGCTCAATGGTAAGCGGGACTGGAAATGGTGGCGCTTGGATAGGTCTTTTCCTTTTGGTTCTTTTCTTTTCTCACCGAAGAAGAAGCGCTTTTCGTTGAGCTTCAATTACCAACCTCAACGCCCTTGAATTGCTACCGTCACTCGGGCATTGGTATTGTTATCGTTTTGGAACTGCTGGAAATCGTTGCAAAGAGAACGAAATCGCACTCTGGAGGCCGTGGGTTCGATCCCCATCAGCTCCACTACTTTACGAGGCGTTTCGCTCGATTGGCGGAACGCCTTTTGTCGTTCTGGGCAGTGGGGAACGATCCCACGAAACACCGTTCCCCATTCTGGCACTCACTTTCCCCCCTGCAACACCCGCAGCGCGCGACGCGCCCTGCCCCGCTCCACCGTCCCCGGCGCCAGGTAGTGTCCCGCGGTCACCCGGTGGTCCGTGTGCCCGAGCTGGCGCGTCACGGCCTCTGCGGCCTCGCCGGCGTCCTCCGCCAACGTGGCATGGGTCCCGCGCAGTCCGTGAGGGCAGACGACAGGCACGCATCCGAGCCGACGCCCACCGGTGAGCGCGTACACCACCGCGACCGCAAGAATGGCAAGAGCCCGAAGCAGGGACTGTGTGGGAGTTGGGCCAGCCTTGATGCAGATCGCGCCCACTCGGTCGCGACCTCTGTCCTACGGGGTCGGCAACGGGCTGCGAATCTGAGTCCCGGACGGCGTGTCATCCAGACACCAGCCGGTGACGTCGTACTGGTTCGCCTTGGTTTGGTTGTTGAGGCCACGGCAGCCCATGTTCGTCGGGTTCGGGTTCGCCGTGTTGGATTGATCGCCAAAGCTCGTGCAGTTCAGCGCCGAATTCGCGAACACCGAGCAGTTCATCGCCGTGCCGAAGTCGCAGGTCGGCGAAGGCGCGATGGGGCCGGCAGATCCACTGAACTGGATGTTGTCGAAGGCCCGGCACTCGTAGTCTCCGAGCAGGTCGTAGGGGTTGCCTCGGCAGGTCGCCGCGTTGTTCAGGTCGCATTTCCTCTGGCACATGCCGCTCGTGTACCAGGTGTTGCAGACCGAATTGGTGTCACACCCACGGATAGGAAGGGTGCTCGCGAATGCACAGCCGATGATCGTGCAGTAGCCGTTCCGATAGGAGGTGGTACAGGGCTCCCCCATCGCGCAGTAACCACCGGTGCAAGCGCCGCTGCAGCACTCACTGCTATCAGCACACGGTGACCACGCCTTCTTCATGATGGTGGAGAAGTCCAGCTCAAAGAGGCAATCTGCATTGGCGGGGCAGTCCTTGTCGCTCTGGCAGGGGCTGCCGACCTCAGACGCCGGGTTGGACAAGGACGCCGGCTTGACGTCGCACAGGCCGCTGGCCACGTCGCACTTGCCAGGAGCGGCGCAGCGACCGTCCTTGTACGAGCAGTACTTGGCGCCGCCACCGAAGTCGTGGCAAACGTAGTTCAGATCGCAGTCGGTGTCGGCCGTGCAGCCGTCGCCGCGGACGTCGAGAACCGAGCACGTCTGCCCCGTGGGGCAACTCGCAGGGTTCTTCGGGCTACAGGTCGTGCCCACATCCACCGGACAGTCAGTGTCCGCCTTGCAGCCCTTGCCGGCGCAGACCGCCTTGTCGTGGATACCGAAGATGCTGGCCCCGCTCCGCAGGTCGCAACTCAGCTTGCCGTCGCATGTATTCTGGCCGAGTTTCGGGTCACAGAACTTGATGCAGTAGGACCGCGCCCCCGTGCATTTCCCACCGACACAGGTGAAGCCACCTCCGAATTGGACACAGTCAGCATTCGACTGGCATGTGCCACTGCTGATTGTGATCGCACGGCTGCATCGATGTTTCGTCAGGTCCGGGCAGGTGTCCTCAATTACAAGGGGGGTGTTCGGATCATCCGGGGTGCAGGTGCAGGTGCAGACGCCCCAGGTGTCGCCGTTGGTATCCTCTCCCAACGTCAGGCAGGAGTTGCTCACGCCACACGGCGCGTCTTCGCAGAAGCCCTGAGTGCAGAGCCCGGTCCCGATGCCTGTGCAGTCGGCGTTGGTGGCACAGGCCTTGAAACCACACATCCTTCCGAGGAAAGCAGGGTCGCATTGCACAATCTGCGGCGAGTCGGGCTTCGGAGCACCTTCAGACAAGACGGGCCCATCGCTCATGGTAGGAGCATCGCCAGGTAGGGGACCGTCGAGGATTGAGGTATCGGGCGCGGGCAGCATGTCCTGCGGGGAGTTCACGTCCGACAGCTTGGTGTCCGGGAGTCCTTGCACATCCGGCACCGGATGCGCCGAATCGGGTGCAGGCGAAACGTCCGGCAGACCACCATCCGGTGGGACGGTTCCAACGCACTTCCCCAAGCTGCTGCAGGTCCCGCCGGGGCAGTCGCTGTTGGTCTTGCAGTCGAAGGTGCAAGCGCCGTTCGACCCGCAATACTGGCCTGTCGGGCAGTCTGCGTTACTCTGACACCTGTCTCCGCCCGACGAACCACCGCATCCAGACATCAGAACAAAGAGCGCACAAAGGGCCTGCCCCCGCATGTCGTCTACCTTTCGTGTGTCGGTTCCAGAAGATGGTACTACGCTGGCCACCGGCTCGCATCCCCAAAACGGGCGCCACGGCCTGGTGCTTGGATGGCACTCAGGTTGTCTTGCCCGGCTGAAACTGGAGTCGGTGGTTTGAGGGTCTCCTGACCGAAGGA
>JBJYXA010000092.1:0-2151 GCA_046259705.1 Caldilineaceae bacterium | reverse complement strand
GGGTTATCCCCCGTTGCGGTGGGTGCGTCTGTGGATAGGGTGTGAGGAGGGAGGCTAACCCCCTGTTCCGGCTCTGGAAACGAATCGCTGACTACGGATTGACCAGGACGGTGTCGCAACCCCCTCTGCATGACACGCGTCTCCTGACGCGTCGTGTAGGGAGAGATCTATGCAGCCCTGTTCCCAGGCGCGCGGTCGCGCCGGTTCCCCTCGACTTTGCGATGATCCTGTGCGACGGCTGTAGTTGACGCGCGCGATCGCACCACCAAACGCCTGAGACTCGGCATCAGCGCTTCGCGTAGCCGTACAGCCAGCGGTTCCGCGTGGTGACGACGTTGACTACCGTGTGGGGCGTCGTGGCCGGGATCAGGACCTCTTCCCCCACGGCGGGACGCAGGACCTGACCGGCGAAGCGCAGTTCGATCTCCCCCTCGATCACCATCACCAGCTCATCGGTCGCGTGGACGAAGTCCGCCTTCACCTGCTCGGCGATATCGACCAGGGTCTCGCGCGCATTGCTCGCCAGGTGGCTGATGTCGCGCATGATCAGTTGGCCCGTACCCATAGTTAGTTGGCATCACTGAACCCATAGCGACGCCCGGAAGCTGCGACGTTGCCATCAGAGGCAGGATGCATTTGCCGCCTGACATACCGACGCTTTGATGATCGCCTTGTCTCGCAAAAGGCGGGTTTGGTCCAACTTCAGCTACGCGACGGAGTGATCTTGCCCAGCAACCGAGGCGATCCGATGCCCTACCGGTCTAGCCTCCTGTCGTAGAGGGTCCCCTTCTCAGAGTGTTCCTCGGCTCCGGAGATGTCGTTGCGGCAAGAGGCCGCCGCATTGGTCAAGAGCCAAGCAGCTGGCTCCGCTTTGTGGCGAAGTCACGATGTTGGTCACGAATTTCCACAGACTGTTCTCTATGCTTTGCGTGTTCGGCAAGAGGGTAGATGCCGCTCGGTACGCTTCGTCTTGGAAATATCCCCAGAGGAAAGCCGCTTAGGCTCAGCCCAGAGGCGAGACGGCGCACCCAACAGACCCGGTCAGCTTTTCGGACTTGCCCATGCCTTTCACTGTTCTTCACATGGGACCGGGGCTGGCGCTCAAGGCCCTGGCTGGCCGTCACTTTAGCCTCATTACCTTTGGCGTCGCCCAGGTTGCGATGGATGTTGAGCCGTTGATCCGCCTAGTTGGTGGCTCCCATGTCCTGCACGGCCCGACGCATACATACCTTGCTGCCCTTGTTATCGCTGGCATTGTCGCAGTGGTTTCACCACCCATTTGCCGTTTCGTTCTACGCCGCTGGAATCAGGAATTGGGGCTGCATCGCTTGTCGTGGCTCACTGTCTCGGAGTCTGTTGCGCCCCTCCCAGTGATCGTAGGCGCTTTCGCCGGGACCATCTTTCACGTCTTCTTAGACAGTCTGATGCATTCGGATATGTCAGCGATTGCGCCGTGGTCTGCGGCGAATGGGTTAGAGGGACTGGTCACCGCTCCAAGTCTACACGCCTTCTGCGTCGTGTCTGGTCTGATCGGCTTCTCTCTGTGGTTCTCGATCGCGTGGTTTAACAAGGAGGGACGACACAAATGAGGCAGGTCCGCTGCTGTAAGCCAAGGCCCGTTCTAGCCTTCGCCGCGCCTCCTCTTCCTGGTCGTGGCCCGATGGCGGACCTGTTTGGTTGGTAATGCCACAATGTCCGCAAAGAAGTTGGTGATGTGGACGGCGGTGCTCACCACGGCGATGTTTGGAGTCGGCATGGCGGTCGGAATGGCAGAACGCAACGCGGAAGCAAGGGCGCGAGAGTTTTGCTACGAATTCCCGGTTGGCTCCCCCTATGCTGATGCGGAGATTGCGGCACGCGTTTCAGGTGACCCGCGGCACCGTATTATTCACGCCGACGAAATCTCGATCGCCTACATCGGCTTGCCCCCGTTTTCTCGCCATGTCTGCACCCTCAAAGGTAACTCGGGCCGGGTTGTAGACGCCCGCTATGCGCATCTTGACTGAACCCGTTCATTGAAGAATCGCGCAAGGTATCTTACCGACCAAAGCGGATCTCGCGCAGCTTACTTGACTGAACCTCCTCAGCTTCGCCGTTAAGGTGTGCTGGCTACTCTTCGGCGCGCTCAATTGCCACACCGCAGACTGGGAT
>JBJYXA010000091.1:0-2145 GCA_046259705.1 Caldilineaceae bacterium | reverse complement strand
GAGGTACAGGCGTTCTGCAAGCTGGACGACGCCCGAACGTGTTCGGGTTGGAGTAACCTCATGCGTGCGGCGGTGAAACAGATGGACCTCAGCGCGCCGGCGTAGCACCGCGTGCTGAAGCTGAGCCGGACGATTACGGACTTGACGGGGAGGAGAACATCCAGTCGCAGCATCTGGCCGAGACGCTGCAGTATAGGCCGCGAATTGCGCCTAGACGAAACACTTCCTAGAATGGGGTATAATGGTGCCAACCGTATTGCAGGATGGGCCGTACTCGTTCGTCTTCTTTAGTTCCAATGGTGTAGAACCTATACATATCCATGTAATACGGGATCGACGTATTGCCAAATTCTGGTTGGATCCTGTGGCTTTGGCAAAGAACCGCGGCTTCGCCGACCACGAATTGAATCAGATCGAGCGGCTAGTGGACCAGTATGCTGGGGAATTGGCGGAGGCCTGGTATGACTACTTTGGTGCTTGAAGCGGAACCCGCAGCCGAAAATGTAGAGGTTACCGACGGCAAGATTCTTGTTCATCTAGTTGACGGTCGAGATCTCAGCGTCCCACTTGACTGGTACCCGCGTTTGGTTCACGCAACAGCGGAGGAACGCTCACACTGGCGATTGCTCGGTGACGGCTATGCCATCGCATGGCCGGACCTCGACGAACATATCGGCGTCGAAGGATTGTTGGCAGGTAGGCGTAGTGGTGAAAGCGAACAGTCCCTCGGCCGGTGGCTTCGGTCCCGAGTCCGCTAGTTGGGACCCGGTCCTGCTCCCCAGGCAGCATCCAGTAGCATCAGTACGTCGTAAATGTCGCGTCCGCGGCAAACTCATGGACCGCATCTACAATCGCCCGAAGGTGCAGCGGGGCCCTACCAGAAGCTGACGGCGATGGATGGCGGCGATACGTTGGCCGCCATTCGCGCCGCAACACGGTTTCGCGGCATGGAAGCAACGAGAGAACGGCAGCAAACGCGTTTCGAGAAGCTGGGCAAGCCCGGTCTGCTCGCCAACGGGGATATGGGGCCGGCGGAGGTGCAGACATACTGCCGGCTGGACGACGCCTGAAGAAGTTCAGGTCGCTGCAACCTTATGCGCGCGGCGACGAAGCAAATGGACCTGCGAGCCCGGGCGTGTCATCGCGTGCTGAAGTAGGGACGCACGATCGCCGACTTGGCCGGCGAGGAGAGATAATTCCGTCGCAGCATTTGGCGGAGGCGCAACAATATAGGCCGCGCCAGTTGTCATGACTTGACAGCACCCATGAGAGGCGCATTGAATTGCTTTTCCCACGAATGACGAAAAATGGCTTCCTCTATGCTCGCCCCATGAGGCATCGGCACGACGTGGACTCAATCTTCCGCCGCAAACCAAACATGCCTGTGCAGCTGATTGCCTGACGTTCCCAAACAGGTTTGACAGAAATCCATCGTATGCCAGGTCCGATACAAGGAGGTTCCATCGTGACAGGTAAACAATCGCCCGAAATTGGTTTCATTGGCCTCGGCGCCATGGGCCTACCGATGGCCAAGTCGCTGGTGCGTGCGGGGTTGACGGTACGGGGATTTGACATTGCCCCAGCGGTCGTTGAGAGCTTTGCCGCCGACGGTGGCATCAGCGCCGATTCTCCCCGACAGGCGGCGAAAGAAGCCGGCGTACTTGTACTCATGGTGGTGACTGCCGACCAGGCGGAGGATGTTCTGTTTGGCAGTGGCAACGCAGCCTCGGCCCTACAGCCGGGGAGCGTGGTTATGTTATGCAGTACGGTGCCCCCTTCCTACGCCCGCCGCACTGCTCAGCGTCTTTACGACATGGGACTGGAGATGCTGGACGCTCCCGTGAGTGGCGGTACATTGCGCGCGGCTGACGGCACCCTGAGCGTCATGGCGTCAGGGCGACCGCAAGCCTTTGCGCGCACAGAGCCACTGTTGGACGCGATCGCTGCCAACGTCTATCGGATCGGCGATGAGTGTGGGCAAGGTTCGACCATGAAGATGATCAACCAGCTACTGGCAGGCGTCCACATCGTCGCGGCAGCCGAAGCCATCGGCCTGGCGTCCAAGGCGAACCTGGACCTGCAAACCGTCTACGAAGTCATCTGCAACAGCGCCGGCGGCTCCTGGATGTTCGAGAACCGGGTGCC
>JBJYXA010000090.1:0-1904 GCA_046259705.1 Caldilineaceae bacterium | reverse complement strand
GTTGCACAATTCAGCGCTTCTTCGTGAGTGTTTGGTGAAGCGCTGGAGAGAGCCAGAAAGCCCGTGACCGGCTGGCTGTCCTGCCAGTCTGAGGCTAACCAGTCTCTCCCTGCTAAACTGGGAAATGCAGGGAGATTTCGTTAGAAAGCAGGGAAACAGCGACCGATTAGTGCAGAAAGTCACAGTATATCAACGCGTTGGTCGACATTCTCCCTAATGCGGCGAGCAGGGAGGCCCTGCTCTACAGCAGGGAAGCGAGCACCGCGGACGAGTTTTCGGTGCACACGGAGGGAGGAGCAAAGCCTTGCATTGTCTCTCTCTATTTTCCGTGTTGCCTCGAAACACAGACCCAAAACGCAAAAAAGCCCCGCGTTGGCTGAGATCCAGCAACGCGGGGCTTTCCGCTCAGCCTGTAGGCTTATTTTTTCGGCGTCAGCTTGTGGATGACACCCTCATCGACGGCTGCGTACAGACTGCCGTCAGGACCCTGTACCACTGACCGGAAACGGCCGGCGGCCGAGGGGAACGGCAGGGTCTCGACTTCGGCAGACATGCCGTCCTCCGAAAGCTTAATCACGTCGATACGCTGCCCAACCGGCGTTCCGCCGAAGCCGATGCCCATGATACCGACGACCATGCGCCCGTCCCAGTCACCCCACTGATCGCCTTCCAAGAACGCGGCAGATGACGTGCCTTGAGAACGGCCGTTGTTGGTCCAAGCCGGTTTCATGGCGTCGGGATAGGTCGCCGTGTCCGTCATCGGCATGAACTTCGAGCGTTCTTTCGGATCCATGCCCTCCATTTGGTTCGGCATATAGCCGCAGTAGTTGTCGGGGCAGTCTCCTCGACCCGCCATATTCGGGCGCGGATCCCAACCGCCGTTGCCACCGTTTTCGAGCACCGTGATCTCATCGGAGTGCCACGGGCCATGTTCGGCCGTCACCGGCTGATTGGTGCCAGGACGGAAGGCGATGCCTTGCGGGTTGCGGTGGCCATAGGTGTACGTTCGCTTATCGAAACCTTCCGGCGGGTTGTTGTCGGGATGGGCGTTGCCGTCGGTGTCTATCCGCAGCACCTTCGACCCCATCAGCGTTGGGCTTTGTGGTACTTCTGAGTTGTGGTTGTCGCCCGTGGTCAACCAAAGCGCACCATCGGGTCCGAATCGAACACGGCCGCCGTTGTGTGCGCCTGGGCCACCGAACGGATGATCCGACGCCTTCATCTTATAGGGCACGTCGTCCACGATGTCTGTGCGGTCGGAAACGCCAGTGAAGTCATCGTTGACCACGAGACGCATTAAGCGGTTCGTATGCGGGTTGGACATGTTCGAGGTCGAGTAAACGTAGATACGGCGATTCTCGTCGAAGTCTGGATCGATCGCCACACCCATCATGCCGGCCTGGCCTTCGCAGAACAGGTCTTCTCCAGTCGAGGGGTAACCGTCGCTGCCCTTCATGCCGAGGAGCTTGTTGACGTCGCCGGAGGGCATGCGCACCGATAGACCCTTGCACTTCTCGGTGAAGAACATGGTCCCATCAGGCAGGAAAGCCATATCCCACGGGTTCTCCAGACCCTCCAAAACTTTTGTGTGAGTCAATTTCGGGGCGTTGCCGTGCTCGTCTGCGGTCGCTGGTGCGGCGGGGAACACGACTGAGGCCATGACTGCGCAGAACGACCACAGGATTGGGTTTTGTTTCATCGAGTTTCCTCCATTGTTATAGGATTTTTCTACGACGGTGCTCTAAGTGCTGGCCAGCTTGCCAACGCTAAAATCGATTGGAAGTCAGCCCAACCTTGATCGCTTCGCTCTATCGAGCGGCACGCTCGGATTGCCGCGCAAGATCTACCACGCCAACAATCCAGCCCCTTCCTCAAAGCGTATTGCCGCAATGACCAATGCACCA
>JBJYXA010000089.1:0-3620 GCA_046259705.1 Caldilineaceae bacterium | reverse complement strand
ACATATTATCCCCTTACAACAACAAAAGCGGGGCAAACCCCACTTTCGCCAAACCCAACTTTGTTGACTCTCACCTTGCGAGACGGTCCGGCACATGTCCAGACACCGGCGCCACCTCAACGTGTCTATAGAATATCACAGAATAGGCTCGGATGCAAAAAACTGTTCAAATCTGTTGAGCCTTCGTACGATAGCAAGAAAGCTCTCGCTGCCGATCGGCGTACGGTCGCAGTTCAGCGAACGGGGACATGATAGTGATCCACTATCTCCTGCCCCGCTGGGCTAAGCGCGAAGTCGATGAACTGTCTCGTCCAACCTTGCGGTACGCCCCTGGTCACTAGATAAAGCGGTTCGATCAGGAGGTATGACTGGTCCCGGATGGCGCGATCGGAAGGCAAGACACCGTCTAGCGAGGCAACCTGCACGGCATTCGGCGCCGGCTCGTCGTCTACAGACGGCACCGGTGTGACGCCTGCCGATGGTGTTGTGGTGTACGCGGTCGATACGTATCCGATGGCCCAGCGGTTTTTCGAAACAAAATCAATCACGTCGGCGCTTGTAGGCATTACGACGGCAGTCAAGCTGACAGCTTTGTCACCCATTATGCGCTCTTCGAATGCCTCTCGCACGCCGCTGCCTTCCTCGCGACTCACCAATACAATTTCTCCCTCCTCGCCGTTGAGTTCACTCCAGTCCAAGACGCGGCCACGGAATATGTCCTGGAGTTGTCGAGACGTGAAAGCAGCCACTGGATTGTCGGGGTGGACCACGATGGCAATGCCGTCGATTCCGATGGGCGCCCACACGAGCGGATTTGCGTCGCCAGCTCGGGGCGCTTGGCGCTGATTCGCCGCGGGCGTGGCGCCTGTAGTCTGTGCGCGGCGGCCCGTCGCGATTTCGATTTGTGATTCCGCATTCTCCGTGGCCGGAAAAAGCGTACTCGCGGCGATGCTGCTCCGACCATTCAGCACGCGCTCTTCACCAAGAGCACTGCCTCCGCCGCGAAGCTCAATCAGTACGCTCGGATGGCGTTCGGTGAACGCGCGTGCCATCTCTTCCAACATCGGGCGCATGCTGGTCGCTCCCGCGATCTCGACAACGACGGGACGCGGTGTGGAGATCCTGCTCTGTGCGCATCCTTCTGTCAGCATGAGCAAAAAGACCGCACACCAAAGCCAACATCGCCGAAGGAGGTGCAGGTTGATTCCGGACGGCACCGGCATGAGCATACGGCGGACAGTCGTCACGGTCGGATGAAAGTCAACATGATGACGAAAATACCCATAACTAGACAGTAGATGACAAAGATACGCAACGTATGGTCTTGAAGGTACGCCAAGAGAAAACGGATAGCGAGCACGCCTACCACTGCACTGACAACAAAACCGACCAGCAGTTGTGGCAACTCCGCCTTCACCAGCGACGGCTCTGTTGTCAATGCGTCACTCAATTGTAGAAGACCGGCTCCGAGGAAAGCAGGGGTACCCAACAAAAAGCTGAACCGAGCGGCGACTTCCCGGCGAAGCCCTGTCACGAGCCCGGCAGCGATCGTGCTGCCGCTGCGACTAATGCCTGGCGCCAGCGCCATTGCCTGCGCAGAGCCTATGAAGGCCACCTGCCCCCAGCTCAACCGATCGAGCGCTATATGTTGTGTAATGCGGCGCGCCAGCACTTCGCTTAGGGCGAGAAGCCCGGCTGTCACGATTAGGAAAAGTCCGGCCGCGCGTGGGCTGGCGAATAGCATTTCAAAGAAGTCCTGGAAAAGCAGACCCAGAACCGCTGCCGGTATCGAACCAACCACTATGAACCATCCTATGCGTGCATTGGGGTCCGCCAGTGAACGTCGAAGGATGCTGCGTAGTGACGCGTCAATGATCACGAGGAAATCGCGCCAGAACACTACTAGAATAGCGACCAACGTTCCCCAATGTAGCACGGTGTCAAACAGTAGGGAGGAGGCGGGCCACCGCAATAACCAAGGTACGATAACAAGATGCCCGCTGCTGCTGACGGGAAGGAACTCCGTGGCGCCCTGTACGATTCCTAGGATGATGGCGTGTATTGTCTGCAACGAGGTAGGCCTTTCAGGATCGGTTCTTCGCAGATGCGACGATAAACCTGCACAGGGACAAAGGCAACTATAATCCGCGCTTGGATTCCATCCGGCGACGACGTTGTTCGTGCCGCACGTGCTGGTCGCTGATGCGGTAATTGGCCAGATAATCTTTTCGAAACTCCTCCAGTGTGTTCTGGCTGATGGCCTGACGCAGTTGTCGCATAAGGTTGAGAACAAAATGAATATTGTGGATGGTGCCCAGACGCAATGCCGTGACTTCCCCGGCTTTGTAGAGATGGCGCAGATAGGCGCGTGAGAAGGTCCGGCAGGTGTAGCAATCACAGTCTTCCTGAACTGGCGCCGGATCATCTGCAAAGCGAGCGTTGCGCAGGTTAATGCGTCCTTCAGGCGTGAATAGCGACGCATTCCTGGCGATACGCGTCGCAAGCACGCAATCAAACATGTCGATGCCGCGATAGACGGCCTCGACGATGTCTTCTGGCGCGCCGACACCCATGAGGTAACGCGGTTTGTCTTCAGGAACCGTCGGGCAGACAGCATCGAGCGTCTCGTACATCTGTGTTTTTGTCTCGCCCACGGCGAGTCCGCCGATCGCGTACCCGTCAAAGTCTATGTCTCGCAGAAAAGCGCTGCTCTGCTGCCGCAAATCAGAGAAGATGCCGCCCTGCACGATACCGAATAATGCCTGGTCGGGACGGGTATGCACCGCCTTGCATCTTGCTGCCCAGCGATGTGTCCTGACCAGCGCACGCTCATTTTCCTCTCTCTCCAACGGATTGGGGCACTCATCGAGGACCATGGCGATATCGGAGCCGAGAGCCTGTTCGATTTCCATGACCGATTCAGGGGTAAAGCGGTGAGTGCTGCCGTCGATGTGGCTGCGAAAGGTGACACCGTCGTCGTCAAGACTACGTGCGTCGGCCAGACTGAACACCTGATAGCCACCGGAATCGGTCAGGATCGGACCTTCCCACGCCATGAAGTCGTGAAGACCTCCCATCTTCTCCACGAGACGATGGCCAGGGCGCAGGAATAGATGGTAAGTATTGGCGAGGATCAGTTCGACCTTAAGCTCACGAAGATCGCGCGGTTCCAACGTCTTGACATTCGCCAATGTGCCCACGGGAGCGAAGGCAGGCATGGCAATCGCACCATGGGGCGTATCATATGTGCTCAGCCGCGCCGCGCCGTCCTGTTTGTGTAGCTGAAATCGGAAATATTGCCCCATGCTCTCCTCGATGGAAATGTGTGTTGCACCCGCAACAACTATGATTCGCATGAATTGTCGCTGCGGGTTCTGTAAATTTCGACGCCAAGATCCATCGACCCGTAGGTTTCCATTCTGCTCATCCGCGTCGATGCACCATTGTTCATGTCATTGGCGGATTGGTCAAGAAAAGGTCGTGCTCACAAAGGCGACCGAATCATGCTGCGACGGTGCGGCCCACCCTGCTTCTATCGCGTCATCCGTTCCAAAGCGCACGAAATGGCCGGGGGCACGATCAACGTTGATCGTGCCCCCGGCCATCTCAGCCAGAATTTG
>JBJYXA010000088.1:0-1715 GCA_046259705.1 Caldilineaceae bacterium | reverse complement strand
CGGACTGGGTACCGGTGCCAGGTGTCGCCTGCGATTATGACGACGGTGACCCGGGCCCAGGAAATGCCTATAGTGTGTGGCAGTTCTTGCAGGATTCGGTCAACGGTTGGTACGATGCACAGATCGCAGCCGGCAAGACGCCCGCCGAAATCAATGATTACCTGAGCCAGTTTGATGTCTGGGACCGCTATGATTGGAATGGTAATGGCAACTTCGACGAACCCGATGGCTATATCGACACCTTCCAATCCATTCACGCGGGCGAGGGCAACGAAGCCGGCGGTGGTGCATTGGGCGACTGTGCAATCTGGAGCCACAGCTGGTATGTTCAACTGACGCCTATTGGCGACGGTGGTCCATTTGTCGATGGCGTACAAAATCTCTACGGCGGCATCCAGATTGGAAATAGTGATTTCTGGGTTGGCAAGTACACCATCCAGCCTGAGAACGGCGGCGTTGGCGTCTTCACGCATGAGTACGGCCATGACCTCGGCCTTCCGGACCTGTACGACACTTCTGGCGGCGAGAACGGAACCGGCTTCTGGACGTTGATGTCTTCCGGCTCCTGGATAGACACCGGGCAGGATACCATTGGAAATGCACCCAGCCATATGGGCGCCTGGGAGAAATTCCAGCTCGGCTGGCTGAACTACGAAGTGGCGTTTGCCGGTCAGAAGTCCGAGCATAAGCTGGGTCCGATGGAGACCAACACCAAGCAAGCCCAGGGTTTGTTCGTGGTGCTGCCGAAGAAAGAGGTCGTCACGAACATCGGTGAACCATACGCTGGAGATTATTATTACTACAGCGGTGCCGGCGATTACCTGGATAACTTCATGTATAAGACGGTCAACTTGCCAGCAGGCTCCAGCCTAACAGCCAAAGTGAAGTACAATATCGAGCAAGATTGGGATTACGCTTACGTGGTCGTCTCGACCGATGGCGGCGCCAGCTGGGCCGGCGTGCCGACCGACCATTCATCGGCGACCGATCCCCATGGCCAGAACTTCGGCAATGGCATCACCGGGGTCTCCGGCGGCTGGGTTGACCTGACCGCTGATCTCACGGCCTATACCGGCGATGTTCTGCTCGGTTTCCGCTATTGGACCGATCCCAATACCGGCGGGTTCGGCTTCATGGTCGATGACATTTCGCTCAACGGCTCCGCCCCCGATGGGGCTGAGGCCGATGCTGGCTGGACCTTCGATGGTTTCCGTGTTACAGAAGGCGTCGAAACTGCTCTTTACAATAACTACTACGTAGTCGAGTACCGGTCTTACTGGGGCTATGATAAAAACCTGGAGGTTGGCCCGTACAACTTCGGTTTCCTGGATAATCCAGAGCTGGGCAACTGGGTAGAGCATCTCCCCTACCAGGACGGCATGCTGGTCAACTACTGGGATACGTCTCAGAGCAACAACCAGGTTGCCCGTCACCCGGGCGCCGGTCTGCTCCTGCCTGTTGATGCCCATCCCACGGCGATGATTCGCGCCGATGGTGGCGTGTGGCGCAACCGCATGCAGACTTATGACGCGACCTTTACGCTGGATCCGACTGAAGCGCTCACGCTGCATTGGCTCAGCCAGCCGTCGTACCATCCAAGTCTGCCGGCCGTACCGATCTTTGACGATACGCAGAGCTACTACGATGAAGCGAACCCCTGGGGTAGCGTGATTGTGCCCAACACCGGCACGCAGATCCGCATCCAGTCGATCAGC
>JBJYXA010000087.1:0-2392 GCA_046259705.1 Caldilineaceae bacterium | reverse complement strand
CCCATTCCTGCACGACCTGGGCCAGGCCACGCCGAGCGCTTGCTATACATGCGAACAACTCTTCGGCAGTGTAGCCCTCGGCATATCCGTGACGCACGACACTCGTCACGCCACACTCGTCCGTGACGAGGCCCCGTCCGCCGACAAGCCAGGCGAGTTGCTCTAACCCTACACCCCGCGTCTTGACCATTAATCGCTGTGGCCCTAGATCTGTGTCCAGGTAATCCGCACCCGAGGCGAGGGCTTCAGTAATGGTTTCGGTATACTTCTGCCAGAGATCGGCATCCGCACTCGTCGGCTCCTCCGGTTTCCGCAGCGATGCGCCTACGAACGGGCTCAATGAGGCGCCCGACGCCTGCGCGACCGCAAAGCCGCGGTGCATCAGCCTCTCCAGGATAGACATAGTGGTCTGGATGCCATCCCGTGCGAGTACTTTGCGCAGTGCATCTGCCAGGGTCACGCGGGTGATGAAGCCACCCGGCGCAGCAACGGGCTCTCCCACGAGTTGGGAGACTTCTGCCAGACCTTCCGGAGTGAGACCAAGCCTGGCCAATCCCCACAACATATCAAGCGAAGGTATTAGAGAAGTCACCAGACCGGGATCGCGAGCGAGATGCCCGGCCACGGAGAGCTTTTCGCCCGCTTCGCGTTGCGCGGCCTCGGTGATGGGCAGTGACACGGCGACCTGATCGCCATCGAAGTCGCCGTTGAGCCAGAGGCACAACAACGGGTGCAGGTGTATCGCGTTGCCGGGAACGCGTACTGGATGGAATGCCAACAGCGCCGTCGGCATGAGGGTAGGTGCGCGATTGACGATAATCCACGACCGGGCCATCACTGCATCGAGCGTCTGCGCGGCCGTTTCACTGCGAGCGGTCACGGCATCACCATCTCCGTCCAGCTCGCGTGTCACGAGCGGCCCGAAAAGCGCCCAGGCCATTTCATCAGGCAGGCCTACCTGTTCGAGGCTCAGTTCAGCATCTGGCGTGATGACCGTTCGCCCACTGAAAGCCAAACGCTCGGAGAGTCGCATATGCGCAGGGATAAGCAGTGCATCGAAGAACGCCTGCACGCGGCTTTTGAGCTGTTCCGTGGCGCTCTCCACCAGTTTTTGGGGCGCATGTCCTTCCAACATCCGTGCTAACCGGTCGTTGGCCTCTACCAGCGCGGTGTAGACGACGGGCGCTGTCTCTGGGACGTGTTGCCATCCGCCTGGGGGCGCAAGGAGACTCCAGATATCGTCATTCCCCTCTGCCAGCACGCCAGGAACACCGATTTCGGTCAATTGGCGTTCGGCCAACCAGGGATGCGGAACCGGTCGAGCAAGTTTGAGGGCACCACCTACGGGCGGCGCAAAGCGAAACACCAGCCGCTCCCCTTCCAATGTTGTTTTGATCCCCGCTACACGCAATCGATGCATCAAGTCAGCGAACACCGGTGTGGGTACTCCGGCCTGTTCCACCGAGCCAGTAGCCACACGCGCAACCAACTTGGATGCGTCAGGTCGCCGCACGGAGCGCGTGTTGAGGTTTTCGCGGATATTCTCGAACGCACCCAGATCCCGCAGCATGTAGTTCTCCATTTCACCCTGCACCTGACCCCACTGTCCATCCGTGTAGATGTGCAGCTTGTCCTGCGCCAGGTGATGGAGTCGCCCCCAGTAAACGATACCGACGGTACTCGGTTGTTCGAGCACAGGGCCATTCTTTCCGGCGGTCAGGATTTCCATGCCAGATTCGGGCAATCCCGCTTCAATCAGGCGCGCGCGCAGAGCCTCTGCCGAGGGAGCAGCGAAGGGAGGGGCAATGACAGGTTGGCCTTCACTCTGCGCGATGCGGCCTAGTACAGCTTCACGAACCTGTCCAAAGTTGAGTCGCCGGTGCAGGCTGGCAAAGGTGTAGATGATGTCCACCGGTGTCCCATCGGGAAGATGAGGCATTGCGTCATCGGGTAGGATTTGGCCGATGACACCTTTTGTGCCTTGACGATTGCTCATTTTGTCACCGATTTGCAGCGGATAGGGCGTGTCAAAACGCCGCGCGCACGACTCACTGACCACCAGGCTGTCCTCGAGCGTCCCCGTGCCCCACGAAATGAATGCCGTCAGCAAATTGCGCCCGTTCCAGAAATTCGGCACGTCCGGTTCGTTGCCAGTCTGGACCCAGGCCGGCTCCGGTGTCTGCTGCGGGATCCACTGGCGCAGCATATTCGCGCCCATCAACGTGCGGTTGGGGTCATTGTGCTCCAGGAAAGGAATCATCGCGGCGGACAAACCCAGAGCGGCTTGTGGACGCTCATCAAGCACGACAAGCTTACCGTTCTGGATTTCTGCACCTTGGGCAACACGCAACACCCGACCAATGTTTGGGCCTTCCGGCGTTTCGAAGGGACA
>JBJYXA010000086.1:0-3521 GCA_046259705.1 Caldilineaceae bacterium | reverse complement strand
CGCGGCTGACACCCAGATTGCCGAGCTGCAGTCGCTCTCCGCTGCCGGCGGCGATCCGACAGGCCGCGGTCACCACCTTGCGCGTCACGAACCGCGCTGGGCGAAACGGCGATTCATGGTTGAACAGGATCCCCGAACAAGCGAACAAGTCGTAGGCTTCGCGATAGTTGGCCACGGCCCAAAACGCCGCGGCCTTGGCGACTGCATAGGGACTGCGCGGCCTAAACGGAGTTTGCTCGTCAGCCGCATCCACCGTCTCGCCGAAGCACTCCCCCGAACAGGCGTTGTAGATCCTGACCGGCTTACCGAGGAAGCGCACCGCCTCCAACAGATTGAGAACACCCAGCGCGTTGCTCTCCATCGTCTCGACCGGCTGCTCGAAGGAAAGACCGACTGAGCTTTGCCCCGCTAGATTGTAGATCTCGTCCGGCTGGACCCTCCTCAACGCTTGGAATACGCTACGAAAGTCCGTCAGGGTCATCGACACCAGCTCGATTTGGTCACGAATCGCCAGTTGGCCGAGGTTCGGAAACCTTGCGATCTGCGCATCGCGGGATGTGCCAAAAACGCGATATCCGCGCATGAGGAGCAGCCGTGAAAGTAGCGCGCCGTCCTGACCCGATACGCCGCAGATCATCGCCGTCTTCACTTACGGCTCCCCCTGACGAAGCGGAATCAAACGTACCCGCACTAACTCGACTCCGCAACTCTCAGATAGACCTGCGCGAGCGACTCGGCGGCACGGTCCCAGGAAAAGGCCCGCGCCCTCTCAAAACCAGCCTCCACCAAGCGCGCTCGAACATCAGGCGCCCTCACCCGAGATAGCTGCCGAGCGAGCGCTACATGGTCATGCGGATCGAAGAACAGTGCTGCGTCCCCGCACACCTCTCTAAACACCGCGATATCCGAGGCGACAACCGGCGTGCCACAGCGCATCGCCTCGACAAGCGGAATGCCGAAACCCTCCTGCAACGAGGGGAAGACGAAGCCGTCCGCGGCGTTGTAAGCGAGGCAGAGCGTCTCATCCGCAGGATGCAGCAGTTTGACAATACGGTCCTCGACCCTTGAACCGACGGCCAAATCAAACAGGTGCTCGGGCAAATGCCGAATCGAGTGACCCGCGAGGACTAGCACGTGCTCCCTTAGTGCTTCCGCCGCTCCAAACGCACGAATCAGTGTGCCGATATTCTTGTACGATCCAGTGGAGCCAACGAACAGAAAAAATCGCCGCCCACCCGTACACCTGCGACGAAACTCTTGCCGCTCACGCTCCGACCTGCTCCGGAAACATGGACTTGCATCCAAATGCATCGTGGTGGTCGATCCCGGTTCCAACCCGAAGCGGGCAATCGCCGCGTCGATTGTCGCCCGCGAAATGCCGACGACTGCATCTGCCTCCTTGAGGACCTTCTCTTGCCGACCGACGAAACCTGGCCCATTGGGCATCGCAAAAGGATACTGATCATCAATCAGGTCATAGACCATCGCCACGGCTTTGCAGCGCTTAACCGGGGAGGCGGTATAGTAGGTGGAGTGAAAAACCCCTGGGTTCCATGCCGCAGCCGTCTCCTCGTTGCGGTTCCGTTTCCACTCATTGACGCGACGAAAGAGACGCGCCGGCCTAAGTTCTAGCGGCTTCCAGCTCAGGATCCTGATTCGGTCGTGTCTGGGCAAGGACGGCGTCTCTGCGTTCTTGACCGTAATGGCGAACTTCCAGTCGGAATGAAGCTCCGCCATGCGCGGCAAAACCTCCCGATAGATCCTGGCGATACCTCCGTGGGGATACACATCAAAAATACGGCCATCAATCAGAACACGTAAACCCACAGCTCAGGAACCTCCGACCCGATCAGCCTTGTAGCTTCGATCTTAGGGCTTCCTTAATCGTTTGGTGATCTGACCAGATTAGGCTCTCCATCATTGGCTCGGGCCGAGGTTCCAGCGCGGCCAGTCGCCCTATACGTTTCGCGACACGCTTGAGAAGCGCTCCTGGCGATGAGGACTGCTGTTCAAAAACCGGCAAGCTGCGCTTGGCGGAGATGATATGCGTACTTTGCCCATCGGTGTAAAGTTTCATCCCTACCTGCTCGGCCAGTATTCTAAGTGCCTGCAGAGAATAGAAGGTGATATGCTGACCTGTTTCCGGAACCAAATACCACCATTGCTCGACCTCGCTGATTGAGGATGGGCGAATCTGCGTCGTCAATAAAATCGTATCAGTAATGTTAGCAAGCTCCTCCATTTCATGCTGTGGGTCGGAGAGATGTTCGAAAAGCTCAAATGCTGTTACTAAATCATAAGATGCCATCGAGTCGGAATGCGAGAAGAAGCTAGCAAAAATATTCTTACAATATTTGTCCCTCCAGTAAAAATTGAACCCCTTGTCACGCATCAGGCGGACAAACAGCCCATATCCACCAGCGAAATCCAGAAATACCCCCGTCGGATTAAAGTGATTCACGATCAGACTTGCCGCGAACTCCGACATCTGTATGTTGCGCTGAACCAACCCTGTGTCTAGGTTTGAAATAGCAGACGAATACGCCTCATCCAGCCAGTACGGGTCCTCCGTCGTCACTAGTTCACATCCGGAGCACTCGAAGTATTCTATGAAGTATCTGCTCAGAATATGCTTACGAAATACGGACCTCAACGAGCCACCACATACCGGGCAGACATCCGTAGCGTCAGGCACGGCGGTCCCAACTGCAAATCCCCGGCCCGGTGAGCCCTCGCCAGGATCCTGATTTATAACGCCCCACTTGAGGGCAATCAGCGACAACGTCAAAGGCTACCGCGGCGCCCTCGTTGAACACGATTCGCTGGTAAGGAATATCGGCACTGGCACTAATGAAGTATGAACCTGCGTTAAACAGATTCGCCGGAGCATGCATGGAGAGCCTATGGGTTCCCGGCGCTAAGTATCGTAACCCCCGATTCAGAATGCTTGAGCTATGCACTAGAAGCTTCCCTTCCCAATTATGTATGTATAGGCTCAACCCAAGTTCTCGGCAGGCACTTCGAATAGATAGCGTTGTCCGGATTTCGACTGGTTGGGTCATGAGGGCAGCCGCGCCCCTAAGTTGCTCGTCGCCCTGATAGACATCGATGGCGACAAGCTTGCAGGCTTCGTCGCCCGGAGCCTGATCCAGGGTCCAATGACGGCTCGAGAGGTTCTTGACGTTGGTCGAAAGATAGCGCTCAACGATCTCCCTGGGAGCACCGTCTTTTGTGACCGAACCCTTACGGATTAGGGCAGCCCTCGTGCAGAGGTCGACGATCGATCCCATGTTATGGCTGACAAACAAGACCGTGCGGCCTTGGCAGGCGACATCCTGCATCTTGCCAAGACATTTTTTCTGAAAGGCCGCGTCTCCGACGGCTAGTACCTCGTCGATAACCAGGATCTCAGGCTCCAGGTGGGCGGCGACGGCAAACGCCAACCGCACGGTCATCCCCGATGAGTAGCGCTTCACCGGCGTGTCGATGAACTGCGCCATCTCGGCAAACTCGACGATCTC